>JAYUYU010000568.1:0-11810 GCA_043752365.1 Myxococcales bacterium
CTGGACTCGACCTCGGCTGATCGAGTCGACGAGCTTTTGCCGCAAAACTGGGCAGCGCGACCGCCGTAAGTCAATAACGGCCCTGACCGGACGGATACGCGGGTGCGGCTTGGTGCACGCCCTATCGACTAATATTGGGCAATGTTGCGATCGCGCAAACAGTGGATTGCTTGGGCCGTGCGAAGCGGACAGGTCGGCGCAAGGGCGCAAGCGGGGGCGCCGCCGCGTTTAGCAAAGCCGATGCCCGCTCGGAGCCGGCGGGAAGCGGGGGGCCAGGTGGCGGGACGCGCAAGCGCCTTGGCCGCGACCACTTTCATGGTCGGTGCTAGTTAGGGGAGAGGACCCGCGGCCAGAAAGTCGGCGAGCAGAGTAGCTAGGCCGAGAAAACTGAAGAAGCCGCTGACATCCGTGACCGTGGTCAGAATGATGGATGAGGCGGTGGCAGGGTCGCGCTTGAGCGCGGTCAGGATGATTGGCACCGACGCGCCGGAGATGGCGGCTATCACCATCGAGCCAACCATCGAGACGCCAATCACGGTCGCGAGTCCCAGGTTGCGGCTCCATAGAAAGGTGCAAACGGCCGTCACGACGGCGACCGACGCACCGTTGACGAAGGAACCGAGCATTTCTTTTTTGCAGACACGCCACCAATGCGCGACGCGGATTTCACGCAAAGCAAGCCCACGGCTGGTGACGGCCAGCGCCTGCGCGCCGGTATTTCCGGCTTGGCCGGCCACCACGGGCATCAACACAGCCAGCGCAGTAAAGCGTGCAATGGTGCCGTCGAACAGCCCGACCACCGTCGCGGCAATGAAGCCCGTGACCAGGTTGATCAGCAGCCACGGCAAGCGACTTTTGACCACGAGCAGCGGCCGTGAGAGGGCGCGCTCGTCCTTGCCTGCGCCGACCATCTGCTGAAGGTCGTCGGTCGCCGCGTGCTGCGCGGCTCTGACCAGCGCGTCGTACGGCAAGATACCGAGAATCTGGCCCTCGAGGTCGACGACCGTGAGGCTGGCGAGGGCGTGGCGGTTCAAAAGCTCGACGACCTCGTCCCGCGTCGCCATGGGATTGACGACCGGTCGATGGCGCTCCGCCAGGCTGCCCATCGCCGCGCCTTTGGGGGCGCCGACCAAGCTTTGCAGTGAAACGACGCCAGTCATTCGACCGTCTTCGTCCGCCAAAATCACGTCGGTAATTTTTCGGTTCTTGGTCTTGCGAATGTGCTCGAGCGCGTCGTCGATGGTGGTGTCCTCGCGGAAGGTCGTCACGCGCGGATCCATCAGCCTGCCTGCCGTGTCGGGCGGAAATTCCAGCGCTTCGCGGATGTTGCGCTGGTTTTGCGCGGGGAGCTCGGACAGCAGGCGCGCGCTGGTTTCTTCGTCCAAGTACGCGAGCCACCTGGCCGCCTGCACGAAGTCGGCCGCGATGAGGGTTTCACGTGCCCAGCCCTCGTCCATGCAGCGCAGGGTGCGCGCGGCAGCATCCACGGTCATGCGCGTGAGCACTTCGGAAGCCCGCGCCAACGGTAGTGGCAAGAGCGCGCGCGCTGCGTCGTCGGGCTCGGCACGCTCGAGCACCGCGCCTGCCTCGCCGGGGTGGCCGCTCAGAAATTGCAACGCAAGGTCGCCGATGGCGTTCATGGCATGCCCCCGGGCAACACGCTGCGCCTGATGCTGGGAGGTGGCGGCTCTGCCCGGTCCGGCTCGGGTGGCTCGAGCGCCAAGGTTGCGCCGATGAAGCGCGTCATGGCGGAGGCACCGAGCGCGCACAGCTCGGCCAGCGCCGACGCGGTCTGGTCTGCACTGGGGCCGGCGGCAGCTTGACCCAGCTCGGTCTCGATCGCCCGGAAGGTCGAGTAGCGGAGGGCGCCCAGGAAGCGGCGATCGCGGTCGATGACCGGCAGCGCGTGGTTGCGCTTCCAGCCGGCGTGCCGTGCAATGACTTCCAGCGGATCTTGCGCGTACAGCAGCTCCGGCTCGCGAGTCACGATGGTGCCGAGTGGCGCTTCGGGGCGCGCCAGCATCAGCTCACGCATGTTGACGACGCCGGTCAGCCGTCGCTCGGCGTCGATGGCGTAGACGTAGTGCATCACCCCCGCCGGGTGCGCTCTCAAGCGCTCGAAGACCTCGGCGACCGAGAGCGTTTCTGGCAGCGCCGGCGCGCGCGGGTCGAGCCGACCACCGGCGCGACGGGGACCGAACTCGGTCATGCGCTTGAGGTCTTCGGCCAGCGTTGGGCTGACCGCCTCGAGCAACCTAGCTCGGGTCGCGCGATCCATGCGGAACAAGATGTCGGCCGCGAGCGTGGGGTGACACGCCTCGAGAAGCTCGCCACCGGGCTTGGCTTCGAGCCTGGACACGGCGGCGGCGGCGGCCAGCGGCACGGTGCGGGAGAGCACCTGAGCGGCGCTCTCGAACTCGAGCGCGCCCAGCACCTCTGCCGCGTACTCGGGCGGTAGGCGCTCGATGAAGCGCGCGACCTCTTCAGGGTGACCGGCCGCGAAAGCGCGTACCAGCAGGATCTCGGCGCTCATTGGGCACCGCCCCGGCGGACGATCAGCGTCGAGCGCATATCGGCAAAGGTTCGAGCCGGAATCGCCACGTCACCTTCGGCGCATTCGAGGATCACCGAGGTCTCGGTGATCCGAACGATGCGGCCCTCGACGCCGTCGACGCGGATGATTTGCCCCACCTGGTACAGCCTATGCACGTAGTGGGCCGACAATATGTTCGCCACCAAGTCCCGCCCGCCGATGCCAAAAGCCAGCGCAGCGCCTGTCAGCAAACCGCCGAGCAAGATCAGCAGCGTCGCCTTCAGGAAGGAGATGTCGATGCCCAGCTGCTCGATCGCCACCAGCGCCGTGCCGAGCAGCAGCGCCAGCTCTGTCACGCGGCCCAAGCGCTCGGACGAGGCCACGTTCACGGAGCCCGCTGCGCTCGACACGATGTGCCGCGCCACGCGGGCCGCCACCGTTCCGAGCGCAATGATCAGAATCGCGACGGCTACGCGCGGTAAGAAAGTAGCGACGCCCGACAGCCACGCCGTCACCACCGGTAGCCCCAGCGTCTCGGTTGCGGCCATGACGGCGCACACGACGACCAGCCAGTAGACGGCGCTGCCGACCGCCGTTTGCACGCGCTCTAAATGCGCGACGCTCATGGCTCCAGGCTGAAAATTCCCGATCCAACGCGCGCTCCGCGCTACGAGTCGCCGGGCCAACCGCCCCAACACGGCCGCCGCCACGAACCCCACCAGCAGGATGAGCACCGCGACCACCGTGCTGCGAGTGAGGCCAGTCGCGGCCGCGATGCGGTCGGTCAACGGCTTTGCCACTTCGAGCCAGACTCGTGCGTCCATGGCACGAGCCTAATCCATGGCACCAGCGTGCCGCGGCCGAAGCAGCTACCGGCTGGCCTGGGCCGGCTCCAAAAGCTGACCGCTTCCGGTATCGCTTATGCTGACGACGACATCCCAAAGTCCGCCGGCGCAGCCATAGAAGAAATAACCCGGCAGCCTTTGCCTAGCCGCTGGGGCGGCCCAAGCCGGCTCGCCAAGCCGCCAATTCCAGTGAAGGAGCTTGGGCACGCGATGCCGCCGCTTCGCGAGCAGGGCCGGAACCGTCGCTTGCCCGAAAGTCCAGGCAAAGCGGCTCTGGCGTGCTAAAAGGGCAAGTTCCTGGATTCACTGCCGCGCGCTTCGTTCTGAAGCGGCGCAACGCGCGGGGTGCTCGCCAGGTGTGGGTTCGGCTTGCCTGGCAGCTTCGGAATCCAATCGTCACGACAAGCAGCGACTAATGAAGCGAGAAACCGTCCGTGGCGAGGCCAAGCTGTTGAACGATGAAGAGCGCCGGCGGCGCTTGATTGAGGAGCGCCCGCCAGCGTTGGGCGTGACCTGGGCGCTGGACGCTTGCGCCGACATGACCAGTAGCGGGCGCAGGGTCGAAGGTGGTTGGCCCGGTACGGTTCCGGAGGCTCGCATGCGCGTGCTGCGTGACCTGACGCGCGAGCTCGCAGCCAGCGGTTTCGCTCCGCTCAGTCCAATTGAGCTGAACACCGCTACGTCGACCGTTTACGATCGCGCGCGGCGCGAGTGGCAGCTGGCCGGCAAAGCCAGAGTGAGCAAAGTGGCGGCGTCGCTAGGCGTTCGCGCCGCCAAGTAAAGCCGTGATGAAAGCGCAGCGCTAGCGGTCGCGCAGCGCGATCCAGTTTTTGACCAGCTTTTCGAGCGAGCGCTTCTTCGCTTTCACGTCGTCCAAGCTGTGGAATTTGACTTCGCGGCGATCTTTATGATTGCCCTCGAGCAGGCCGCTGCTGTCGTCCATGCCTTCGCCGCCGGGGAATAGCAGAATCAAGTGCGCGTACTCGGTGGCGCGGGGGTTGAACGCGCCCAAGTCTTCTTCGTAGAAAAAACTTGGTGCGTTCCACTTGATGCGCTCCGAGATTTTGTCGCTGACGCTCAGGATGATGGCGCGCACTGCTTCCATCTCTGCCTTGAAGGGGTGATCGATTTCCCCGAAGTACGCCTCTACCGCGGCGCCGTCGTTTTGAAGCGGAGTCAGGGCTTGGTTGATGGTGCGCTTGAGCGCCAGCGCCTGTACGGCGTCACGGGCCGGCGTAGCTTTGGGCGCCGGTGCCTTCTTGGCCGGTGCCTTCTTGGCTGGCGCCTTCTTGGCTGGCGCCTTCTTGGCTGGCGTCTTCTTAGCTGGCGCCTTCTTGGCTGGCGTCTTCTTGGCTGGCGTCTTCTTGGCCGGTGCCTTCTTGGTAGAGGACTTTTGGCTAGCGGCCTGCTTGCGACCCAGCGCCTTCTTGTTCGAGGAAGGTTGCTTGCGGGGGGGCTTCGCGGGGCGTGCTGGCATGCTGGGCATACTACACGGTTCGCGCTGGCGGAGGTATGACGGGCAACCGCGCTTCTGTAGAGTATCTCGAATCACTGTCGAAACATTTCCTGCTATGCCCAACGCCGAAAGCGCCGCGCGAGTAACCGCCGAAACGAGCGACTGGCTCGACCGGGTCGTGATCGGCTTGGGCTTGTGCCCATTCGCCAAAGCCGTGCAGACGCGGCAGCTGGTGCGCTATCGAGTCACGGAAGTCAGCGACGCCAGCGCGCTGTTGGCGGTGCTCGAGGAAGAGCTGCGCGCCCTTTCCAGCGCAGCCCCGGAGCTCATCGACACCACCCTCTTGATCCACCCCTGGGCGTTGGCCGAATTCGTCGACTACAACGATTTCTTGGGCGACGCCGACGACAAGCTGTGTTCGCTCGCCCTGGAAGGGGAGCTGCAAATTGCCAGCTTCCATCCCGACTACTGCTTTGGCGACGCGGCTGCGGACGATCCTGCCAACTTCACGAACCGTTCGCCTTACCCCATGCTTCACCTCTTGCGCGAAGCTAGCGTCTCACGCGCCGTGGCGGTGTTCCCCGACGCCTCCAGCATCTACGAACGCAATATCTCTACGTTGCGGGGTCTCTCGCCCGAGGCCTTGGCCCGCTTGATCAAGGGTTGATGCGGCTAGGCCGGGAGACCTGCACCCTCGTGGCGCGAGCGGCGTGGGCCCGTTTTGTTGGGCATTGCGGGTGCGCTGGCTGAGAACAGCAACAGCGGGGATTTCTGCGGGGTTGGCGGAGCGCTGATCGGGATCACGCTTGGCGTCGTTACTGCCGTTGCCGTGGACGCTGCAGTCTTTCCGTACGAGGACGCGCCCCAAACCGAGGAAAGTGAGCTGGCGCCGCCCCCGTTTTTAGCTAGGCTGCCGGGCATGACGAGGGTGGCGATTTGGCTGTGGCTGGTGGCTGGAACCAGTTCCTGTTCGGGCTCGACGGCGGGGAGCCCGCCGTCGGGCAACGGCGGCGTCGCCGGCACCCCCGTGCAGGTGGCCGGCAGCAGCGGCAGCCAGGGCGGCTCGAACGCCGTGGCGGGTGCGGGGGGCTCGCTTCACTCAGCTGGTGCGGGGAAGGGCGGGGCGCCCGCAGCAGGCACGGGCGGTGGGCTGGCGGCCGGAGCGGGTGGGGCGGACGCGCCGACCGGCGACGTTGCTGGGGCGCCCGCGCCGGGCGCGGCTTGGGAGTTGCCGAGCGGTGATCCGCTCAACTCCACGCCGCCCGTGCTCGCGCGTCTGGGAGATGGCGTGGTGTTGGGCGGCGCAAGCACAGATCCGAAGCTTGTCGGCGTCGCCGCGTTCGAGCAGGGTATCGAGTCCGAAGCGTTCTTGGCGGCCCTAAGCCACGCGGGTGAGTCGCTCTGGCGGCGGCCGCTGCTCGACGCGGGCTTACCCAACGCTATTGCCGTCAGCGCGACGCAAGAGATCGTGGTGGTGGCGCCCTACCTTCCCGAGCTCGTGACCGTGTCACCCTTCTTCTCGAGCGACGCCGTGTACCTCGGCAAATTTATGGCCAACGGCACGCCCGTGTTCGAGAAAGAGCTGGTGTTCGACACGGGCACGCGGCTGGGCGCGCTGGCGGTCGACGCAACGGGCGCTATTTGGCTCGCCGGAGCGCAAACGCCTTTAGACAGTTTTCCCAATGAGTCCATGGTGCTGGCCAAGTACGACGCCGCTGGTAAACAGCTGTTTTTCCAGGTTTTTCCCCACGACGGCAGCACCTGCTACGCGACCGCTCTCAGTATTACTCCTGAGGGTGACGTCGTGCTCACCGGCACCTTCAACGGTAGCTTCAGCTTGGGCGGTGACACGCTCACGACGCAAGCAACGTTCGAAACGTTTCTCATGCCAAATGGGTTCGCGGCGCGCTTCACGGGCGCGGGCGAGCACGTGTGGAGCAAGCGCTTCGGCGGACCGATTTACGACTTGGGTGGTACCATCGCCGCGCTGCCAGACGGCGACATCGCGCTTTCTGGTCACGTTAGCGGCGCCGCCTCCGTTGGTGGCAAGTCGGTCGCGGCCGAAGCAACGGTGGGCGAAGCCTTCGTGGCGCGGCTGGACGGCGCCGGGAACACGCGCTGGCTAGAGCTTGCGACCGGTGCTGCGCACGCTTTCGCGCTGGAGCCCGAGACCTTGCACGTGGCAGGCAATTTCGGTGAGCACGGCTACCTGCAAGACCGCGAGCTCTCGACGGGCAAGCTGTTGCGAGCAAGTCAGGTCGCGACCGGTGCGCCGTTCGCCTCCGCGGCGGCGCTCGATGGCCTCGGTAGCTTGTGGCTGGCTGGGAGCTACATGGGCAGCATCGATTTCGCCAATCAGAATCAGTTAAACGCGGCGTCGGGCGTGTTTCTCGTGCGGCTCGATCGCGCGCCCTGAGCGGCGACCGGCCATGACGTGCCGTGGCTCGCAAGCGTCCCCGACTTGAAAACGTCGACGCTAAAAGGGAGGAAGCGGTTCCACCAAGCGTAGGAGGGAGGCTCGAAGGGCAATTGAAGGAGTAGCGGATGAGGGAGCAGAAACGTTCGGGACAGTGGCTGTGTGCTGCGCTTTTCTCACTCACTTGGGCCTGCGGAGAGAGCGACGACAGCGGTCCGCCCAAAAGTACTGGCGGCCAGAGCGCGCAGGCCGGCAGCGTGAACGGGGGCGGCACTGGCGGGGGCGTTGGGCAGACAGCGGGCAACGGCGGGTCGGGCGGCAGCATGGACGGCACCTTGCCGAACGGCGCGGGGCGCGAGTACAAAGGTATCGTCAACTTGGTCGACGCCGCCGCGGCCAAAGCGGTCGACGACTATTTGCTCGAAGCGGACCCGTTCAAGGGTGGCTCCGGCAAGCTCGACCTGGAGCTTGCGACGCGGCTGTTTTACCAACACTACTCGGACGAGTACGACTTCGTTTACTTCATGACGGACCACAAGCTGAACACCTCGGTGGGCGGTTTGCATGCTTGGGTGAGCAAGCCGCCACTACCGGGCACCGGCGCCGAAGCGCCGATTTGCACCGAGCGCGGGCCGGCGCATTTGGGCAGCGCCATCGCCATTCAACTCGGAAGCATGGAGGCTTTTCCGCCGTTTGCGCACGAGTTTGCGCACCATTTTGCGGTTCACGTTTCGCCCGACTTTGGCTTCGGTCGCGACGTCGACACCGAGTTTCAAGGTCACTGGGGTATGACCAGCGCGAACGGGCAGCTGGGCGGCTTCGACGCCACGACGCTTGCTTGCGAAACGCCGGCTGGCGCCAAGCCGCCGAACTGCACCGCGACTGCCGGCGGGCGCTACCGCTACCTCGTGGATCGCTTCTTTCCCAACACCGACAAAGCCGTGGACCAGCCGTTTGGTCCGCTCGAGCTTTACATGATGGGCCTGTTGCCGGCGGCCGAAGTGCCGAGCCCCATCCTGCGCTTCGACGGCGCCGATTTTCCGTTCGACTCGCTGGAGACGACAGCCGACGGCAAGCTCGTAATCGACGGCACCGGCGTGAGCGAAATCAAGCTGAGCGACATCGTGGCGCGCCACGGTGAAGTGCCGGCCCGGCCCGCCGACAAGCGGCATTTCAAGGCCGCGGTGGTGTTGATCACGGCGGCCCCCGCAGCTCCCCCAATCATGGATCGCGTCGCGGAGTGGGCGGCAATTTTCGGAGGCGCGCTCGAGTCGACTCGGCCTGATTGGGTGTCGTTCGCCAAGCTGACGGGCGGCCGCGCCACCATGTCGTGTCAGCTTGGGGCGCGCCACGAGCCGCTTCCAGCCGATGCGCTCGACTTCTCGTGCCCCAGCTACCACTCGTGCAGCCCGCAAACTCAAAACTGTCCCACCGGTTTGGCCTGCTACGGGACGAGCGACCTGTACTGCGCTTCGCCTGGCAAGCTGGACAACGGCGTTGCCTGCGAGCTCGATACGGACTGCAAAGCTGGCTCGGTTTGCGTCGAAGTGCCGACTGATTTTTCGAAGCGGGTGTGCGCGCCCTATTGCGACCAAGTGAACGCGGCCGCGCCCAACGCCTGCGCTACGCTTTGTCCCACGGGCTTCAGCCCCATCTACGATGTCGAGACGCTGGCTGAGCTAGGTGCGTTTTGCTTTGGCGGGTCGGGCAGGGCCTGCAACCCAGTGCTACAAGACTGTGAGGCCGGCAAAGCTTGCGCGGGTCTCGACGTAACAGGCTGCGAGGTGCCAGGCACGTCGAAGCAAGGTGAGGTGTGTTTGCCGTTCGGCGCCACTTGCGAAAAGGGTAGCGTTTGCGTGGGCGTTTTGGGCGAGCCCAACCAGTACTGCCAGCCCTATTGCGACTTGGCGCCTGGCGCTTCGGCCGCGACGGCTTGCAACACCAAGTGCACCAACGGCGTGTGGGAGTACACCGGCTACGGCGTGTGCATTCCGCCCACTTAAGAGCGAGGTACGCCAAGTGCGCGCAAGCACCTTGAACTAGATCGAGGTGGCGCGCGCTTGGCGTCTGCCGTGTGCGAGCATTATGGCAGCAGCGCCGGCCGAGCCGCAGGCGCAGACGACGAACACCCCGCGCGTTCCGACTGACTCGGTGAGCATGCCTAACAGCAAGTAGCCGGCGGTCGAGCCGATGCGCTGGGCGTTGGAGTACAGGTTGGTGGCCGACCCCGGCTGGCCCGGCAAAAAATCCTGAAAAAACGTGATGGCGATGCCGGAGGTCACCGCCACGATGGCTGCGCTGAGCGCCTGCACTGGGTACACGTGCCACGGCGCTCGCACGCCCGCGAGTAAGCCATAGTACGCGATGGCCAGCACGAACACGGCTTGGATCAGCTGCCGTGGCGGCATGCGCGTGGCTAGCACCCCCATCACCAGCATCAGCGGCAGCTCGAATAACGGCGCCACGCTGTAGGCGACGCCAACGTGGTAGGCGCTGCCGCCCAACGGACCCAGCAGCAGCAACGGCAGGTTCATCATGCCCATTGCTGAACAGGCGAAGTACACAACGAAGGCTGAAAAATGAGCCCACAGCCCCGGTGCGCGCAGCGTTTGGAGGAGCGGCGCCGCGCGCGCAAGGTCACGCGCGGCCTCGCTCGGCGGAAGGTGTGGCACGAAGCCAGCGACTAGCACTGTGAACAGACCGAAGAACGCGGCGGCGACCAAGAACAAGCCGCGAAAGCCGGCCCCCAGCAAGACCCAGGCCGCGATCGCAGGCCCCACGGTCCAAGACAGCGCGAAAAACAGCCGAAACACGTTCATGTAGAGCGGGATTTCGCTGGCCGGGATGCCGCGCCGGCCAAACAGATCGCGCGCATAGGCGAACAGCTGCGAAAACGTGACCGACGCGACCCCGAGCACGAGCACACCCAGCAGAGTCAGCAACCTGATGTCGCGCACGAAGGCGTAGCCCAGATAGCCCAGGCAGCCCGCTACGGCGCCCACGAGCATCACCGTGCGGCGTGCCAAGTGAGTGTCCGACCAACGCGCTAACAGCGTGCTGCAGGCGATGCCGCCCAGCGAGCAGGCCGTCATGAACAGGCTGAACGGCACCGGACCCAGCCCGACCTCGCGTGTGCCAAACAGGGACAAGAAGGGGACGACGAACGAATAGGCCACCCCCACCAGCATGTTGGCCAGCAAAAGCACACGAAAATCGCGGTCAGAGAGGAGTCGGCGAGTGAACGCCCAGGCGCGAGACGGCAAAGCGCGAGAGCTATGACACGCCTGCAGCGCGACTTTTGGAAATAGTTTGCGCACTCCGGGGCGGCTGGGGGTTGTCGGGGTGGCCCCCCTATCCGGCCCCAGCGAAAGCACGCCCTCTTGAAACCTCTGACGTTCGCCATCTTCACCGGGCTACTTTTCACGGGTCTCGTCAATGCCTGCACTCTGGACGGAGGCACGGACGCCGCAGCGGGCGGCGCGGGGGGCGTGGGCGTGCCTGACGCGGGCAGGACCAACGGGGCTACGACCAACGCTGGCACGACCAGCGCGGGCACGCCTTCTACGGGCGGCATGCTCACGACCGCTGGCTCCGCAGCTGTTGAAAGCGGCGGCGCGCCCGTGACAGGGGGCGCGCCTCACGAGTCGGCGGGCGCTGGTGGTGAGTCCGGTCCGATCGGGGAGTGCCGCTCGGGCGAGCAGGAGAGTTGCTGGGCGCTCGAGGACGGCACGCCCATCGACAGCGCAATGCCACAGGTTGCCAAGGGCAGCTGTCACATTGGTCAACGCTTTTGCGGTGACGACCTGAAATGGGGAGCGTGTCTAGGCGCAGTGGGTCCGAAAGCCAAAGACTCCTGCGAAATAGCCGGCAACGACGACGATTGCGACGGCTCGCCCAACCACGGTTGCACCTGCGTCGACGGCGCGAAGCGCGACTGCGGAACCGATACGGGCACGTGCGTGAAGGGCCAGCAGACCTGCGCGGTGCAGGCCTGGGGCGACTGCATTGGCGAGCTGAAACCGCAGGCCTTGGACAGCTGCTCCACGCTGGGCAATGACGACAACTGCAACGGCAAGGCCAACGAAGACTGCCCGTGCGTTGGCAACAAGACCGAAAGCTGCGGCGACTGCGGCAGCCGGCAGTGCAGCCCCGGCACTCGGCAATGGGGCGGCTGCCAGGCCGTCAGCACCTGCCCCAACAATTTTGCGTGTGTCAGCGGCACCTGCTCCACCAGCAGCTGTCAGGCTGGTTACAACGGCCCCTGCGGCGGCTCGTGCACCAAGGGTTGTTGCTCCGTGAACGACTGCCCCGAGCGTCCGAACATGGGCCGCTCGTGCAACGGCTCCAACCAGTGCACGTACTCGTGCAAAGCCAACTACGCTAGCTGCGACGGCAACGACGCCAATGGCTGTGAAGTCAACCTCATCACCGGTACGCCTAACGGCTTTGGCGTGAACAACTGCGGTAGCTGCGGCAATACTTGCAACTTTCCCAACGACCCCGCACGTGGTCAATGCACCACGCTGGCAAACTCGTGCGCGTTTGCCGAATGCCTGGCGT
>JAYUYU010000569.1:0-4851 GCA_043752365.1 Myxococcales bacterium
GGGTGCGTGGTAGCGAATCGCGTCCTCAGCGTAGGCAATTTTGCCGGTGGTGCACCACTCTCGCAAGCGATCCATGAACACGTCGTCGGTGGTCCAGTCGGGCGCGTCCGTCCATGCGCGCGAGAAACCGCGGTTCAGGCTGGCCAGGCAGGCACCGGTGTTCAGAAGGCCCACCAAGCCCGGCCAACGGCCAGAAAAGTTGCTCGCCAACAACAGTGGGTTGTCTTTGCCCACGACGCCGTCGGTGGTGTGCGGCCCGTAAAACCAGTGCACACAAACGCCGACCATCGGATCGCGAATGGGACCCAGCTTCTCGATGGCGTGGTGCGGCTTCGACAGAAAGCCCTCGACCAAGTACGGAGCGCGCCCCAGCTTTTTCAGCGCAGCGACGAGCTGCGTGGTCGCCTCATGCATGCTCGGCAACGCCAGCTGATTAGGCACTTCACGCGCGTCACCCGGCCAAAACACGGCAACTTTGTTCGACATTCAAAGCCTCCAGCGAAGCGCCGAGGCTACCATGCAAAATCGGCGGGCGTGCTACTCGCGACGGGCGCCTTCGCAGGCGTGGGAGGCGAAGAGCTCAGGCTCGGTCCAACCGCGGGCGGCGAAGGCTTCTTTGACGACCTTGCCCACGCGCTCCACCGCAGCGTTGTCGACCAGCGACACGGTGCAGCCGCCGAAGCCGCCGCCCGTCATGCGCGAGCCGTAAACACCCGACTCGGAGCTGGCGATGTCGACCGCGACGTCGAGTTCTTCACAGCTGACCTGGTAGTCGTCACGCAGCGAAACGTGTGACTCGGACATGAGCTTGCCCATTTTGTGCAGGTCGCCCGCGCTGAGCGCGTCGACCGCGGCCAAAGTGCGCGCGTTCTCGGTCACGACATGACGGCAACGACTGCGCACGACCCCGGGCAGCTCCGTCGCATATTTTGCAAAATCGGCCACGCTGACGTCGCGCAATGTGCGCACGCCGGGCAGTGACTTGGCCAAAATGTTCGAAGCCCGCAGGCACTCGGCGCGGCGCAAGTTGTACTCGGACGACGAAAGCTCGTGCTTGACCCGCGTATCGCAGATGAGCACGCTCACGTCGTTCAATCGAATCGGCACGCTCTTCGTCTCGAGCGTGCGGCAATCGATCAGCAAAGCCGCGTCCGCCTGCCCCATCGCGGCGATGTACTGGTCCATGATGCCGCACATGGTGCCAACGTATTGGTGCTCGGCAGCTTGACCGGCCAGAGCCAGCTTCACGCGATCGGGATCGGCAGTTCCGCCCAACATAGACAACGCAATGCCCACCGCTAGCTCGAGCGCGGCAGAAGCGGACACGCCGGCGCCCGTAGGCACGTTGCTGTCGATGAGTAGGTCGCAGCCAACGACGGGTAGCCCGCGATCCAAAAGCGCGCGCGCGGTACCTTCGACGTAATCGAGCCACAAGCCACGTCGCTTGGGACCGGGTTGCTCCAAGTCGAACTCGAAGCTTTGCCCCAAGGTGAGCGATTTGACTCGTACCTTGGCCGAGCCGTTCAGCGCGCCGGCCACGTAGGTCCGCCGCTCGATAGCCATCGGCAGCACGAACCCCTCGTTGTAATCCGTGTGCTCGCCGATCAAGTTGACGCGACCGGGCGCTGAAAAAACTTGGGCAGGAGCAGCGTAAAGGGCTTGGAACTCGGCCCTCAGGCGCGCGACATCGACCACGTGTGACCTCACCATAAACCTATCACCGCTTCATGCGGCCACGGTGATACCGGCTTCACTTTAAAATGCTGACGACTACTACCGGCCCCCAGTCCGACCCCCGCCCCGGTGAGCCCCTCCGGTTCGAGCGCCTAGTTCGAACTCGGGCGAGGCTTTCGCGAGGACCGAAGCGGAGCGTACTCCTGTACGTGAGCATCGGACCGCAGCGAAAACGAAGCCCGAGCTGAAATCGGCGCTCGAACGATTACCACCACATGCTGGCAGAGAGCGAGACGACGTCTTCATCCGGGATGATGGTCACGTCGGGCTTGGGCGGGTAGCCGCCGCGGACCGTCGTGTACGCGCCGTTGAACCAGTGCGAGTACTGGAGCGTGACTTGGTCGTGTGCCTGCCAACCGGTGCGAAAGATCACGCGCGGCGAAAGCACGGCGAAGTTGTAAGAGTCGTACTTGTCGTCCGGTTTGACCATGTCGTAGCGCACGCCGGCTGCAAGCCAGGGCAACAGGCTGTACGTACCCTCGCCGCCCAGCTTGAGCTTGGTGAACTTGTCGAAGTTTGCGTCGTCGCTCGTGATCTTGGTACCAAGCGCGAACAGGCTCAGGAAAATGTCTGGTCCCTCACCTTTGAAGTCGTCCGTGCGCAGCAGGCGCGCCAGCGACAGGTCGTACTGGCCGCCGAAGATCAACAGCTTGCCCGTGCCATTGCTGTTCGGGCCCAGGTAGTTGTCCATCAACCCGGGGCCACCGCGCGTGTTCAACACTTCGACAATACGCCCGACGCTGCGGGCGTTCTCGGCCTGCACCAGCGAAGCGCCGGCGTAGAAGTGACCAAAGCGCTTCAGCGTCAAACGCAGGTCCCCGCCCAGGATGTTGATGCTGCCGTCAGGCCGATTCGGCCCAGTGGCGCGGTCGTCCTGCGCAAAGGCATTCATGTAGTGCAGGCCCACCGTGGCCATGCCTTTGACGCCCACGCCGGCGTGTACGTGGTTCACGTAGCTGGTGCCGACGTTGGGATCTGCAAAGCCGTTCCAGCCGTCGGAAACCAGGCCCGTGGGCGCCTTGTCCGACTGGCCTTGGAAGCCCTGCTCGACGAACAGCGTGATGTCACCCAGCTTGAAGCGGCCGATGATGTTTTCACCAGCGCCGTTGGTGCGCGCTATCAACGGCGTCCCGTAGCGACCTTCGTCATACTCACCCATCACCCCGTAGCGGTTCGAGAACTGACCGAGGTTGACCTCGAAATGCATGTTCTTGCCAAGGTCGGGCAAGTTGAAGTTTAGAAAGACGTCGTTGATGCCCATTTGCGCCGACGGGTCGAAGAAGCCCGTCGAGACGTTGGCCGTGCGGGCCAAGATGAACACGTTGCCGGTAACGATGTTGTTGCCGTAGCTGAAGTTCATCTGAACGTACGGCGTCGGCACGACCCCGGTGTGCGAGAAAGTCTCGAGATCGTCCGGCACCACTGGCGGGGCGTGCAGCACCAACTTGCTTTGGTCACCCGTGGGGTTTTCCCGAGTATTTAGGCCAATTCGTAGGGGCGCCGTGAAAAAGCCATGAAAGTCGAAGCGCCAGTCTTGGGGTCCCGATGAAGGCTGACCAAAGGCTGGTTGGGTTCCGCCCGGCAAGGCGTCGGCCTGTGGCACGCCCGGCGCCAAGGCCAGGCGCTCGTTCGCCGGCGCTTGCTCTTGGGCGTAGGCAGGCAGCGACACGCCTGCGCCGAGCAGCAGCAGACTGAGTTTCAGACCGCGTTTCATTCGAAACCTCATTTTTTTTGCCGAACGCTCCGTCACGTTAAACCTTGTTTGCTTGGCCATACTCACCACCACATCCCGAAGGAGAGCGCGAGCATCTGGTCATCGAGCTGCGCTCGGGGCCGTGCGTCCCAGCTGTCGCTGTGCGTGTGCTCGCCGTAGAACCACTTGGAGTACTTGAGAGTGACCGTCTCGTGGCTGGTCCAGTTGCTGCGAAACTGCAGCCGCGGCGCCAACGCATAAAAGGTCTCTTCTGGGTCCTTCGAGTTGGGCGCAATGCGGTCTGCGCGCAGGCCCACGCCCAACCAGGGGACGAACGTGTACAGCACGTCCAAGCCTGCTTTCTGCTTGAAACGTCCGTCAAAACCCGGGTCGTCGCTCTTGGTGCTGGCTATTTGCAAGGCCGCTTCCACCACCAAGTCCGGAGCGTCGCCCCAGAAGGGCTTCGGCGCGCGCAAGATGGAACCTAAGCTGAACTTGTAGTTGATGCCGGCGAGCAAAAGGCGACCGGTGCCGCCCGTGGTTCCGCCGAACCAGTCGTTAGTCAGTGACACGCCGTCGCCCGCGTAGGTGCTGAGCCCGCGCAGGCGGTACGCGTTCTTGGCGTCGATCACCGCGGCACCGAGCGCCAGGTAGCCGTACGTCTGGCTGATTGCCTTGGCCTCGATGCCGCCGACGTCAATGCGGCCGTCCTTGGGGTATCGCTCGTCCCACTGCTGCGTGTCGGGGTTGTCGTTGAGATCCGGCGCGATCTGGTCCGATTGGCTCCAGTTGGTCATAAAGTGGGCCGTCACCTGCAGCGTGGTCTCGCCCTTCTTGCGCAGGCCAAGGTGCGCGTGATGCACCCAAGCCGCCGGCAAACTGGAGTCGGAAAAACCGGTGCTACCGGTGTTCAGCGCGCCCTCTGGCACCTGGCCGGTCTTGTTGCCGCCGCTGAAGCCGTCGTCCAGAACTAGCGTGACGTTGTCGCTCAAGTCGTACTCGACTGTGACGGTCTCGCCAGCGCCTGCGACCTTGCCGATCAACGGGGGCGTGTACAAGCCGCCGCCGTACTGACCCAAGTAGCCGAATGGTTGGCTAAAAAAGCCGACGTTCCACGCAACGCGTAGACGATCGAGCGGCGGTACGCGGATCGACAAGAACATGTCGTTGATGAAGTACTGCGAGCCGACAATCTCGTAGCTGGAAGCGCGCGACGGGTTGTGAGTGTCGAACGACAAGTTCGCGGTGACGTAGCGATTGCCGTACTGGAACAGCAAGCCGACCCAGTTACCGGGCGTCGAGGCAGTGTCGTTGAACGAGCCGTAAACTTCGACGTTCTGTGGCGTCGCGTGAAAAACCGTCTTCGACTGGCCGGAGCGCGGGTTTTCGCGCGTATTCATGCTCGCCCGCACCGACGCGCTCAT
>JAYUYU010000570.1:0-4845 GCA_043752365.1 Myxococcales bacterium
TCGGCTGAAAGCGCGGTGGCGACGTCCTCGAGCAAGCTCGAAGGAACCTCGCTCATCGTGCCCAAACGCTCGAGAATTGCCGCGCGGGAGGCCTCAGGCAACGCTTCCAGCACGCGCGCCGCCTTTTCGTTGTCGAGCTGCGACAGAATCGCGGCCACCAGCTGCGGGTGCTCGTTTTCCATCACCGACGCCAGCGCCGAAGGCTCGGCTTGTGCCAGGCGCTCGAGCGCCGTAGCCTGGGTTTCAAGGAAAATCTCCTGTGCGGCAGGCTCGCCCAGCGCAGTACCAGCCAGTTTGCGCAGGTAGCGCATGCCTCCCTTGGGCACCGCCACTGCACTCCGGCTGCGGTCGATGAACTCCGCGTACAGGCCGTCGAGCGAGCTAGTCGGCACCGCGCGCAGGCCAGCGGCCGCGTCGCGCAGCTTCTTCACGTCCTCGGCGTCCATCTCGGCCAAAATCGGTCCTGCCGTCGCCTCGTCGAGGGACAGCAGCATCAGCACGGCTTTCTGGGGTCCGGTGAGCGCCGAGGGTTGCATTCCGCCTCCCGGACTCTTGCGATTTACGTGCCGGGCTTACGCCGCGCTGGAGGCGGGCAGCACGGCCGGTTGCTCGGTGAGCCAGGCCTTGAGTACTACGGCCGCCGTGGCTGGATCCTTAGAGGCCAGGTCCAAAGCGTGCGCGCGGATTTCCCCTGCGACCTCCGGCTCTTCCAGCAGGCGCTGGCGTTCGGCGGGAGGCAGCGCGGCAGCGGCTTCTGCGCGTTCGGCTCCAGAGCTGAGCTCACCCAACACCCGCAAGGGGTCGACCAGTGCCGGCGCGGTCGGCAGAGGCAGCGGCTTCTTAGTCCGGAACACCAGCACCAAGGTGCCCAAAACCAGCACCAGCGCGGCCGCAGCCATTGCGTAAGGCAGCCACGGCTTGCCGGTGAAGAAGCTGACCGGAGCGCTCATTTCGTCCGAGTCCAGCTTAGCAAACTGCGTAGCTTGCACCGTCACGGTATCGCCTCGCTCTTGATTGAAGCCGACCGCGCGCTTCACGGTTTCTTCCAGCGCTTTGACCTCTTCGCCAGGAATTGGCGCAAAAACGCCCTTCTTGTTGTAGCGGCCGTTGAGTAAGACCGCGACGCTCAGGCGGCGAATGTCGCCGGCCGGGGTCAGGGTTTTTTGAACGACCTTCTGGACTTCCCAGTTGCGGGTCTGGGTGCGTACGGCGCCCGTCCCGCCACCAGCTGGCTTTTCCTCGGCCACCGGGCCCTCGCCCTGGGCGTCGGGTAGGTTCGTCTTGGCTCCGGGCACCCCGGCCACGCCCGCGTCGCCGTTGGCGATGCCCTCTTCGACCTTGTGCTCGCTGCGCAGGGCCGTTTTGGTGGGCTCGTAGAGCTCCTCGGTTTTTTCGCGAGCTGCGTTGTCCAGCCACAGGTTGACGCGAACGTCGGCGTTACCGGGACCGAGCACGCGCTCCAACTGCGCTTGGGCGTCGGCTTCGAGCTGACCTGCCATCGCCCGCGCCTGCTCGGCGCCGAGATCGGCCAAATCTCCGCCACCCTGAGCGTCAGAAGTTGGACGGTGCAGGGTCACACCTTCGGTGCTCACCACCGACACGCGGTCCTTACTCAAGGTGGGCACCGCCGCAGACACCAAGTGGACTACGGCCGCGACCTCTTTGCGCCCGAAATTGTGGGCATTTTCGAGCTTCACCACCACCGAGGCCGACGCGCTCTCTTCGCGGGCCGCGAACAGGCGCCGCTCGGGCAAAACCAGGTGAACCCGTGCGGCTTTTACGCCGTCGATGCTCATGACGCTGCGGGCTAGCTCGCCCTCCAGCGCACGCCGCAGGTTTACCTGCTGCTCGAACTCGGTCGCGCCGATTTTGGAGCGGTCGAAAATCTCGAAACCCACGCTGCCGCCGTGGGGCAAACCAGCCGAAGCCAGCTCGAGCCGCAGGCCGGGGATGCGCTCTTCCGGCACCTGAATCACGGTGCCGCCACTCTCGATGCGATAAGGAACCTGAGCAGTTTTCAGCTTTTCCACGATCGCGGAGGCGTCTTCGGTCGCAAGCTCGCTGTAGAGGGTGCCGTAGGTCTCACGGCTGCTGAGCACGCTGATGGCCATCACCCCCACGAGCACCATGCTCATGACCGTGACCAGCGCGATGCGCTTGGGCGTCGGCAAGGACGCCCAAAAATCCATCAATTGTCTGAGGAATGCTCGGGCCTTTTCGGGCATTTTTGGCTACTTCTAACCCTTAAACCTGCATACGCCAGAGCTCGTAGAAGGCATCGATGACCTTGTTCCGAATGCTACCTACGAGCTTTAGCTCGATATCGGCTTGGCTAAGCGCAAGCATCGTGCCGTGAATATCGTCAGTGGCCCCCGCCGCGAACGCTTCGCCGGCGGCCTGGCCCTGATTGATCCTTTGATTGGCGGTGGCAGCCGCCGTCGCGAGCATGTCGCCGAACAGGTCCGCTCCTTGGCCCGCATCCTGATCGGTCTGGACGAGCCCTGCCTCTTGCTGGGGCAAGACCAGCGGCAGCGTGGAGGTAGCGGAGATGGGCGCCATGCTCAGCGACCGATGGCGATGGCGCTCTTGGCCATGGCCTTGACGCTCTCAATCGAGGTCACGCCGGCCTCGTAAGCCCGCGAAGCCGTGATCATGTTCACCATTTCCTCGACCGCGTTCACGTTCGGGTACTCGACGTAGCCGGTGGCGTTGGCGTCGGGGTGGCCAGGCTCGTAAACCAGCATGCCGGGGCGCTCGTCGGCTCGGATGCTTTGCACCCTCACGAGCGAAACGCCGGCGTCCGCGCCCACCACGCCTTGCTCGCGATCGAGCGGAATTGCCTGGAAAACCGGGTCAAGACGCTTGTAGGGTCCGCCGCCCTCGACCTGAGTGGTGCGGGCGTTGGCAAGGTTCGAAGCGATGGTGTTCATGCGGATACGCTCGGCACTCAGGCCCGACGCCGCGACTTCCAAAGCACTGAAAACACCCAGCATTTACTTAGCCTCCTTTAGCGTCGCTGGCCGCGTAGCGCAGTTGATGCAGCTCCGCGGTCGCGACTGCTGACACGACGTCGTACCGAAGTTGGTTGGCCGCGACCTTGGCGGCTTCCCGGTCGAGCGAGACGTAGTTCCCGTCGTTGCCGGCCCCGGCTGAAAGATCCTCGAAAATGCGGCCTTGGAGGGCCGCTGAGTCGCCGTTCGGGGTCTGGAAGTGTGCGCCGTTGGTGCGCTCCATCGCGACGCTCAACGCCGAGTCGAACGACTCGGCGCTGTCCACGCGGCGGAGATCGTGCGGGTGGTACCCGGGGGTATCCACGTGTGCGACGTTCGACGCCAGCACCGTGTGCCGCTCGAGGTGGTAGTCGAGCGCGGCGTGCAGAGAGCCAACGGCGCTAAACAGATCGGGCATCGCGCTTTCCCTTCAGCACGACGCATGCCAAGACCTCGACCCGATCTTTTTTTTCTCAAGGGTCGCCTACAGGCTCCGTTCACTGGTGACGAAGCCAACGAGAAGCCCTGGGGCGATAGCTACCCAGGGGGGTCCTGAGCGACTTTACGCTCCAAACCCCGCGTTCTCCGACGGTTTAGGGGCATTCTCAGTCTGGGCCTGGGGCAGCCCTGACCTGGCACGGGGTAGGAGCATGTAACCCTGCGACATCGTTAACCTCCCGCTCGCCCGTCACGGTTCCGCAGAAAGCCGTCGAGCGCCAAGCGATCGACGCTCCGACAACCGAAGTTCTGACGCTTGGCCCAACCATTGCTTAGGGACCCTCCCGACTTCGAGGAGGAACCCGACTATGTATGACAGCCAAGCCCCTGCAGCCTATTCCCCAGTTGGGGAGATCAGCGCGCTCGACGATTTCAGCGCGCTGGAGTCAGCCTCTGGCGTGATTGCAGCGGCCAACCTGCTGGAAGAAGAAGAAGGCGACAACGAAGGGGCGTTGGCCTTGGAGGCCACGCCGCTTCCGGAAGCGACCGAGCCGGTCACGCTCCCTGGGAGCATGCAAGGCGTCATCGGTCTTTCCGATTCGCTGGTGGAAGTCTACCGCGTCATCGACCGCGTCGCTGACACGACTTGCACCATCCTCATCACGGGCGAGTCGGGCACCGGCAAAGAGCTGGTGGCGCGCGCCGTCCACCGCGCCAGCCCCCGGTCGAGCAAAGGCTTCGTGGCCGTCAACTGCGGCGCCATTCCCGAGGCGTTGCTCGAGAGCGAGCTTTTCGGTCATGCCCGCGGGGCCTTCACCGGCGCGCACGCCAACAAAATCGGCCGCATCGCGCTGGCCGAGGGCGGCACGCTGTTCTTGGACGAAATCGGCGAGATGCCGCTGTCACTGCAGGTCAAGCTGCTGCGCGTGCTGCAAGCCCGCGAATACTCGCCGGTCGGTGACAACCGCACCTTGAAGGCCGACGTTCGCATTGTCGCCGCCACCAACGTGAACCTGGAAGCCGCCGTGCAAGCCGGCACGTTCCGCGAAGACCTGTACTACCGCCTGAACGTGATTCACCTCACGGTGCCGGCGCTGCGCGAGCGCCCCGAAGACGTGCCGCTCTTGGTCCAACATTTCTTGAAGAAGGCCAAAGAGCGCGTGGGTCGCACCACGATTGGCGGCGTCTCGCGCGCTGCAGCGCAAATTCTGGCCGATTACCAGTGGCCAGGCAACGTGCGCGAGCTCGAGAACACCGTCGAGCGCGCCGTGTTGCTCTGCCAAGGCGTGCTCATCGAGCCCAAGGACCTGCCGCAGCGGCTGTGTGGCCTCGGCGTCGAGAAGCGCATGTCGCCTCGCCTGCCCGATCTCGGCCTCGATCTCCGCAACGCCGTCGAGTCCTTCGAGAATCAACTGAT
>JAYUYU010000571.1:0-11784 GCA_043752365.1 Myxococcales bacterium
AGGCGGTTCTAAGAAGTTGAGCCGCACGGGCCTGTGGCCTGACACTGCTAGACGATGCCGAGCGAGAGCGCGCTGAAGCGACCCGCCCTCGTCCCAGAAACGGACGAGCTGCTGGTGCAGCGCGCCGCGGCGGGCGACGAGCGGGCTTTTGCCCAGCTCTACCGGCGGCACGCACGCTACCTGGCCGGCGTCGTGTTTCGGTTGATGGGCGAATCCAGCGAGCTGGACGACGTCCTTCAAGAAACCTTTCTGATTTGCCTGAAGAGCCTGGGTACCCTCACGCGGGCGGAGCGACTCCGGCCGTGGCTCGTAACCATTGCCTTACGGCGCGTGCAACGACGCTTTTCGGCGCGCGCGCGTAGGCGCTGGCTAACCGGCCAGCTCAGCCTGGTATCGGCCCACTCGTCCGACCCCCAGGTCTCGCGCGAGGTAAATGATCTCTATCGCGTGCTCGAGGGACTGTCCCCCAAGCTTCGCTTGCCCTGGACGCTTGCTCGTATCGAGGGCGAGCGGCTGGAGGACGTCGCCACCTACTGCGACCTCTCGTTGGCAACCCTGAAACGGCGCCTGGGGCGCGTGGATGAATACGTGAACAGGAGGCTGGCCCATGGATGACCTGCTCAGGCGTGCGCACGATGAGCTCGAGCCGCCATGGAACGACGTACGCGAAGCGCGCGTGCTGTCGCGCGTACTCGACGAGGCGCAATCGCCAAAGCAGCAGCGGTGGCGGCGTCCGGTGCTCGGCGTTGGTGCACTGTTGGCCGCGGCCTCAGCGGCAGCGTTCCTGTTCTTTCGGGCACCGCCGTCAGCACCGGTCGCGCCTACTGCGACGTTCGCCGGCGCGACATTGCCGACCAGCGCAGCCTCGGAAGCGCATTCCGGCGCCGCGCCTTCGGTGCTGGCCTTGACGGACGGCTCTAAAGCGCATTTGCAGCCAGGTGCCGAGGTGCAAGCACTGGAACAAAGCACCAAGCTCGTACGGCTGATGCAGCCGCGCGGTGTGGTTCGCTATGAGGTCAAGCCGGACGCCGAGCGCCCCTTTAGTATCAATGCGCAAGGCGTGGAGGTGCGCGTCATCGGCACCGTCTTCACGGTCGCGGTCGAGGGCGACGCCGTGCGAGTGTCGGTCGAGCGGGGGCGGGTCGCGGTCCGCAGCGGCAGCCGCGCCGTCGAGCTTGCGCCCGGTGAAAACGTACGTCTGAGCACGAACGACTCGAGCACACCCGCAAAGGCTGGCGAGGCCAAAACGCGCCCGGCTACGTCAGCCGTGTCCAAGACCGAGCCAGCGCTCCAGGCGGCCCAATCGCCCGCCGATTTGATGCACGACGCAGACGCCGCGCGGGCCAAGGGTGACCTCTCGAAGGCCGAGCAGCTGCTCGGAAAGCTCGTGGCGGAGCACCAGGGCAGCCCGCAGGCGACCAGCGCGGCATTTTCGCTAGGACGCATCCAGAGGGCTCGGGGCAACTTCACCGCCGCGGCTCGTACGTTCGAGGCACTGCGGCGACGCGCGCCTGCAGGTCCGTTGGCGGAGGACGCCATGGCCGAAGCCGCCAACGCCTGGGCACTCGCGGGCAACACCGCGCAAGCTCGGCAGCTAGCCGTCGCGTACATGGCGAGCTACCCGCGCGGGCCGCACGCCGAACGCATGCGACGGCTCAGCGCACCTTGAAACGCGAGCACTTCTCGATCATTTTGCTAGTTTGTGCGGGCGTCACCCCAGCGCAAGCCAGCCGTGCGTTGCGCGTAAGCATGAACGGCTGCTCCGGTTGGTCCGCTACCGAGGTGGAGCGCTTGGCGCAGCTGGAGCTTGCTACCGTGGGCGGCGGAGAATCCGACGTCGGCGACGCCACCGTAAAAGTCACCTGCGACGACGCAGGCGCCCTGCTAGAGGCCAGTGAGTCTGGAGCGCGACGCTCGCTTTCCCGGCGCGTCGAACTCTTGGCGAGCGCGGAGGACGGGGTGCGCGTGCTGGCGATTTCCGCAGCACAGCTAGTGCGAGCCCTTGATTGGCTGCGCGAGCCGCCGACGGCTCCGCCCGTCGTGCAGGCGCGCGTTGCGCCAGCGCAGCCGGCGCGGCCCAGGCGTAGTCCAGTGGAAATTCATTTGGGGGCTGGGCCGCGGACCCGTGACGTGGGTTCGCCTTTCTTGACCTACCGCGCGGCCCTCGGCAGCGCCGTGAACGTCGGCTCCGGCGTCGCGTTCGGCGGCGCGTTCAACTACGAGCGTGGGGACGCCGAGCGCTCGCTGGGTCGGGTCCGGACAGAGCTGGTCGGCGCTGCCTTGCAAGCCAATTTCGAGCCTTGGCGAGGCAACCGTTGGTCGTGTTTGTGGCGAGCCGAGCTGGGCGTGAGCCGCGTCGGCATGAGCGGGCAGAACTCGGCTCTGGGCGCGCAAACCGCGCAAATAAACGGCTTTGGCGCAGAGGCACAATTGGCGATCGGCCCGGTGTTGCGCTCAGCCAGCCTGGGCGTCGCGCTGTTGGCGCAAGGCGGAGGCTCCTACTTTGGCGGACGAGGGCTGGTGAGCCACGACGACACCGTGAACCTCGACGGCGCCTGGGCAGGGTTAGAGCTCGCCATGCTTTGGGCGCCGTAGGTGCGGCCCCAGGCTCACGGTGCTGGAAAGACCACGAAGTAGCCGCCCGCCGGCTCGGCACTCGGTGCATTTGGCACAGCGATGAGCGCGGCCGAGCCGTCTAGCTTGGCGCCGATCACACCGACTTCAGAACCCACCGCAATGGTACTCACGACCGCGCCCGCCGGACCCGCGGCGTCAGTGAAGCTGGTCCAGGTCAAGCGCTCGCGAAGGTCTGCCGACAGCACCAACAGCCAGGCCTCGGGGCCCGCGTACGGGCCAAGCGGTATGCCCGCTACCCGGCGCTCGTCACGGCGCTCGATGCAACAGCTTAGCTGGCCCCCTAAGAAGATCCGACCAGCGTCATCGACCGCAAGAGCCGACGTCGACAAGTCCCCGCCGACACCGGCTTCCCGCGGCACGATGACTTGCCCGGTTTCGAGCACCCCCGTCGACAAATCGAAGCGGGCGATGAAGGAGTAGACGCCAATCGCCTTGCCTGCGCCGGTCGAGAATTCATCGTAAGAGACCAACGGGGCTTGAGCCGAGGCGTCGCGCGGATCACGCAAGTGTAGGCTGTTGCCGCCGTGCTGCTCGCCAGCGTAGTACAGCTTGCCCTGCTTGATTTCCAAGCGTCGTCCCGTCGAGGAAGCGCACCACGTGAGCGGGTCTTCTGGGTCGTACGCGCTCCAAACCAGCTTTGACTGGGCGTCGTACGCACGGATGAAGGGTAAGGTACCTAGGCACTGCGAGGTCACCAGCGGCATTCGAGCACCGGTAACGACTCGCAGCCCGCTAGCCTGGTCGACCGCGACGTCCTCGATCGTTTCACCCGCCAGCGGCAGCTCGCCTTGCTCGGTCAGATCCGCGGCGAACGAACGAACTCGACCGTCGGCGCCCAGCGTCAAGACGCTTTCACCCGAGGCTGCGATTCGCAGCACTTCACCGATCGCGGTGTCGTTGAGCACACGTTGCAGGTTGCCGCTCAACCGAGTGACGCCCAGGTCCGTTGCAACCAACACGCCGTCGTCCACCAATGCCAGATCGTTCACCTGGTTGCCAAGCCGTACTCGTGCCAAAGGCTGCCCGAGCGTGTCCGCGCGCTCCAGCACCCCCGTGCCGTTCGGGGTCAACGTCAACGTGGGCACGCCGGGGTCAGCCGTCGGCGTTTGGCCGCCGAGCAACAGGTAACCCTCGCCATCCACCGCCGAGGCAAGCAGCTGAGCTTGCGCGTCCGAGCCCCAAGCGCTCGCGCGACAGAGGGCGAAGTTGACTCCAGGTTGAAACGGTTGCTCACACTCAGGCCCTAGCGTGGGTAGATGTGCGCCCCCGTCACCGGCACCGCCTGCGCCCCTGCCGGGTTCGCCGCCCTGCCCCGCTTCACCACCGCGCGCGCCCGCACGAAGCACGTAGCCGGTGTCCAAACAACCGGCGAAAAGCGCCGCTGAGACGAGCATTTTCCAGGCAAGCGAGCCGCGGAGCATCAGCTTGCGGGCGGGCGCACTGCTCACTCGCTCGAGGATAGGCCGAAAGCAGTTCGGCGCCCGCAATTAGTTGAGCCGACGGCACCACCGACCCGGCTCTACCAGGACATGAACGCCACGCACTGGGTTACGAGTTGTGGCGTGGTCGGCGTGTTCGCCGCGCTGGGCTGCCAAGGCTCGATAGACGCCCAGCCCGGCGGTAGCCCCAGCGCCGGTACAGCGGCAGTCGGTTCGGCAGGCAGCGCTGCGACGGGCGGCGCAACCTCGACGCCGCCCGACTTCCAACCCCTGGGCGGCCCCACAGCGATCACTTGCGACCCGACCACCAAGAGCTTCGCTAGCCGCCGCATCTGGCGGCTGACCCGCCAGCAGTACGAGAGCAGCATCAGCGCACTCCTCGGGGACAACTCGCATCCAGCTTCAGGCTTCAACCCCGAGCCCGGTAGCGCGCAAGGGTTTCAAAACGACGCCTACGCTTTGCGCGTCCGCGGGCCCGAAGCCACGCAGTTTCGCGCCGCGGCGCAGAAGCTGGCAGCGGCAGCGGCGAAGGGCGACTTGGCGCGACTCACGCCCTGCGCAGCAACCTCATTGAGCGACGCTGCCTGCGCCACCACCCTCGTCAAAACTCTCGGTCGAAGCGCTTTCCGAAGGCCGCTGAGCGACGCCGAGCAAGCTCGCTACTTAGAGCTCTTCCAGCTCGGAACGGCCAAGCGCGACACCGCACTGGGTGTCGAGGCGCTGGTCGAAGCCATGCTCCAGTCACCCCATTTTCTGTATCGGTCCGAGCTCGGCCAAGCCGCCAGCGCTGGCCAAGTACGGTTGACCGAGCACGAGCTCGCGGCGTTGCTTTCCTACACGTTCGTCGGCGGCCCGCCCGACGCCGAGCTCGCCACGCTTGCGGATGCCTCGATGCTCGGCGCCCCAGGCAACTTGGCGGCACAAGCCACCCGCCTGCTCGCCCAGCCAGCGGCGCGCCCCACCCTGTGGCAGTTCTATCGCGAGCTGTTCGAAGTCACGGCGCTCGCCGACGCACCCAAGGACGCCAGCATCTTCCCGGAGTTCGACGCTGCGCGCGCCGACCTGGACGCGTCGGCACGCGCGTTCGTGGAGCACGTGCTGTTCGAGGGCGACGCGCGACTCGGCACGCTCTTTACGAGCACCCAGGCCTTCGTCAACCAGAAGCTGTCCCCGTTCTTCGGCGTGGGCAGCAGCTCGACCACGCTCGAGCTTTTGACGGTGTCGGGCGCGGAGCACCCCGGTATTCTGGCGCATCCGGCCGTGCTCTCCGTGCTGGCAGCTCGCACTCGCACGTCGCCGGTGAATCGCGGCCGCTTCGTCCGCCAAAAGCTGCTCTGCGACAGAATCCACGAGCCGCCTGCCGGCACCGACACGCAGTTGCCCACGCTGGACCCGGGCCTCACGGCACGCCAGCAACTCGACCAGAATACGAGCGGTCAACCCTGCGCGGCCTGCCACGCGCAAATGAATCCGATTGGCTTCGGTTTCGAAAAACTGGACGGCATCGGCCGCTTCCGCACCACCGACAATGGCCAGCCCATCGACGACAGCGGCAGCCTGCTCGGCACTCGCGACATCGACGGCCCATTTCAGGGCGTGGGCGAGCTGTCGCAGAAGCTCGCAGCCAGCGCGCAGGTCCAAGAATGCCTGAGCGTGCAAGCCTACCGCTACGTGTTCGGGCGTCCTGAAAGTGACGCGGACGCTTGCGCGATTGCGCAGGTTCGCGACCGTTTCATTGGCGCCGGCCTCGACCTCAAAGAGCTCTATTTGTCCATCGTGGCAACGGAGTCGTTCAGCTCACGAAAGGCAGACTGAAAATGGCACTCGCAAGCAAGAGCCTGCTCAGCCGGCGCAACGCCCTGCGCGCGGCCGGTGCGGCCAGCGTGGTCGCCGCCTTCGCGCGGCAATTTCGCAGCACCACCGCTCGGGCAGCAGCGGGCACGGCGCCCAAACGCCTGATCGTGTTTTGGACGCCGAACGGCGTCGTGCAACCGCGTTTCTGGCCGACGGGCGAGGGCTCCGCCTTCGCGCTGAGTGACACCTTGGCGGCGCTGGCCCCGCACCGCGACTCGCTGACGTTCGTCAAGAACGTCACCTTTTCCGGTACGGGCGACCACAAGACGGGCCAGCCGTTTTCTACGTCCGGTTTCGTTACGGATAACGCCGGCGTATCCATCGATCAGGAGATCGCCCAGGCCACGGGGCAGCAAAGTTTGGTCTTGTGCGGGCAGTCGAAGAACGAGAACCGCCGCGGCTTCATCAGCTTCGACAAGACCGGGGCCTGGGTAACGCCCATTCGCTCGCCCAAGTCCGCCTACGAAACCGTCTTTGGTCCGATTGGTGCCCCGGCGGGTCAGCCGCCAGCGCCGGGTCGTGATGCCGAGCTCGAAAACAAAATCCTCGACGCCGCCATCCACGACATCGAAGAGCTGAAGCCGCGGCTACCCCAAAGCGAGCTGGTGAAAATGGACGACCACTTGTCCGCCATCTTGGAGCTGAAGGGGAAGATCGGGGTAGACGGGGCCCCCCCCGTGCGCTGCGACAGCGTCGACGGCAACGTGTTCGCCGGTGAGCCGAATTTCGAGTCGCGCGTGAAGCTTCACCTCGACCTGATGGCCGCTTGTATCGCGTGCGACGCGCGACGCATTTTTAGCTTCATGCTCGCGCCAGCCGGCGGAGACGCCACGAGCTTCGACTTTCTGGGTGTTTCGGGCGGGGACTTCCACAACGACATCGCCCATGGCTCGCCGGGTGACGCGGCCAAGGAAGACAAGATGCACAAGGTGGACTTGTGGCACATCGACCGCTTGGCCTACCTGATTCAACAATTGAAGAGCATTCCGGAAGGCGACGGCACGGCCTTCGACAACACGGTCATTCTTTGGACCAGCGAGTGCTCTCAAGGCAACCACGGCCATCAAAACATCCCGATTGTACTGGCGGGCAACGCTGGCGGCGCGCTCAAGGCAGGCCAATTCTTGAGCGGCGGCGTGAAGTACGAAAATCTGCTGATCTCGGTGGCGCACGCTCTGGGCCATCCACTCGCTAGCTTCGGCCTGGCCGGCAACGGCCCCCTGTCAGAGGTACTCGCATAGCCGAAGGTGCGGCTGCCGCCCGGCGTAGCGTCAGCAGCAGGCTTGCTGAAGCACGCGCGCTCTTTGGCGCGCGGCGGCTGCACGAAGCCGCCCGGACCTATGCCCAGCTGGCGCAGCCTGAACAACGCGAGCCTCGCATCTGGCTCGAGTACGGCATGGCGCTTCTGCAACTCGAAGATCACCGCGCGGCCAGCGGCGCTTTCGAGCAAGCGCTCGCTCTCCAGCCCAACTTGGCCAGCGCTTGGAATGACCTCGGTTTCTCGTCGCTGTCGCTCGGGCTGACTAGCAAGGCCGAGGCTGCCTTCGAGCGCGCGGTCGCGCTTCAACCACAATTTGCGGCAGCTCTCGCCAATCTTGGCAACCTAGCCTTAGCCGGCGGCGACGCCGAACGAGCGGAGGCCTGGTATCGACGAGCACTCAGCAGCGATGCCACGGAGCTCACGGCACGGCTCGGCCTCGGTCGGGCCCTCTGGCAGCGCGGTCAGCTGGTCGAAGCGCAGTTGGAGTTCGAACGCGCGCGGCGCCAGGCTCCTGGTTCGTTCGATGCACTGCTGGCGCTCGTGAGCTTGGAGCTAGGGTCGGGGGATAGCTTGCAAGCTATCCAAACCTGCGAAAGCTTCTTACAAACTTCGCCGCAGCACAGCGGCGCCTGGGGCCTCTGGGCAGAGCTCGGCCGTGACCGCGGTGACGCCCGAGCAAACGCGCTCTTGGACATCGAACGCTGGGTCGAGATTCAAGACTTGCCGCACGACGCTAGCTTCCAGGCCGAGCTATCCTCCGTGTTGCTGTCGCAAGCCTCCCTGCTCGAGTCCCCACCACAGCACGCCACACGGCTGGGGCGGCACAGCGGGGCGCTAACGGGGCTCGAGCATGAGGCGCTTGCTCGGATCGAGGGTGACGTCGAGCGAGCGGTCGCAAATTTCGTGGCAAAGCGCGATTCCTTCGAGCCCTGGTCACGCGCACGTCCCTCTGCCGTGGCGCTTCACACCTGGGCCGTAGTACTTGCGGGCGACGGTTTTCAAGTGCCGCACCTGCATCCTGACGCTTGGGTGAGCGGTGTCTACTATGCCAGAGTGCCCAAGCCGATTGAAAGCGCGCCAACTTCGCACGCAGGCCACCTGGAGCTCGGGCGCCCAGATCCCGAGCTGCGCTTCGTTCAGCCGCGCAGCAGTCACTACGTCGAACCCAAACCCGGAAGATTGGTGCTCTTCCCCTCCTGGCTTTACCACTCGACTGTCCCGCATGGCGCGAGCGGGCTACGTATCAGCCTGGCGTTCGACTGCGTGCGAGCCCACAGCCCCCCAACGACTTACCTCGACGGCTAGTTGCAGCCCTGGCCGGTGAGAAAGCTTACGCCGCGGGCCTTTTCGCTAACGCCGTTGCTGCCACCGCCGTCGGTGTTGGCGAAAGAGAGCGAGACGTTGCTGCCGCTGGAGCGGTTGGTAATCCTCATTCCAAACTGGTTGGGGACGAGCGCGCTGCCGTTCGGGTAGTTGACGGAAACGTAGTACTCAAGCCGATTCGCCGGCAGGCTGCCGCAGGTTGCCATCTTATTTTCCAGTACCGCCCAGTTCGTCATCGAGTCCTCCTCAGGTTGGCGTGAACCTAGTCAAGAACCCCGACCCCACGTCGTATCAATCAGGCGAACATCGCGTGCCATCCCCGAGATCGGGCCGGGACACGAGTCGGCACGACGTCAGTCGGGTTTGACCGGCGGAACCCAAGCGTCACTCGAGCAAAGGCGACAGCTGGCCTCCACGGCGTGCCGCTCTCGCAGGTGGCCGCATTCGGCGCAGGCAACGTGAGCCCAGTCGTCAGGTAGCTCGGCGCGCAGTTGAGCATCGAACACTGATTTGGCCGCTTTGGCGTTGGCCCAAGAGAACCGAACCGCCACGGCGAGCACGAAGTACGCCGCTAGCACCCCGAGCCCAAGCTCCAGCAGGGAACTCCAGGGCGCTACCCCGAGCAGTAGGTACTGCCAGTCGAAGCTCTTCACGATCGTGCTCGTGAGGCGTGTGTCACGGACACCCGTGCCCGAGTTGAAATGTCTCGCCCTAGCATTTTCGACAGCGTGATTTCCCTTACAAAAGGTGACTGGATGAAGGAGCTACCTGGCCGGGATCCCTGGGGGCGTTCGGCGCAGCTTGATCAGCTCAGCCGGGCCCCGAGTACCGGTATCGTCCTTTCTACCCGCTGCGCGTACAATCGCCATACCAAGGACCAGGGCGAACGTTGCCAACAGTCCCCACCAAATCCAGTTCCTGCCCAGTCGCGCCCCGGCAGAAGCCACGCGGGGGCTCGCGGCTTGCGTGGGCTCGTCGAGGTAAGATCCCGGTGCTTTTTCGGGCATTGTGCCGCTATCGAGCTTGGGTGAGGCAGTCATAGTTCGTCACGCCCAGCACGCCCTATGCCACGCCCTCGACAAGCGATGAACAGCAGGGCAAGCGCCATCGACCAATTTGCCCACGTAGGAAGAACCCGTAGGAAGAAGCAGAGTTCCCCCGTGGTTGCGACGCATCCCACACACGCCGCGCGCGCCGTTCGCGAACACGCGGCCAGGATGGCAGGATGGGAAGAGTCTTCAAGGTAAGTTGGAGGCGCGAGTGCGACGGCGATGCCACAACGAGGTGACGCGCACTGTGTAGCAGCTATCTTATTGCTGCTGTTGGCCAACGAACGTCAGTACTTTGCCGGACTTTTATGTCTGTCGTCCCCGCGGTACGATGAGAAGATGTGGCTCGTTGCCTGTCATTGCCAGGGCTGCAATTGCTATTCGCTTCAACCGCGCATCGACATCGATGGCGACGGCAATGTTCGCTGCGAGTGCGCGGGCACCGCTATGGCACTGCCTGGAGCGAGCTATCGTGAAGCTGATCGCTCGCTGTTCGATGCCATCGTCGCGTCTCTGCACTCGGCCCGCGTCACGTCGATGCAAGCAGCCCGGTTGGCGCTCGAGCTCGAGGACTGTCGGCTGGGGCCTACCAGCAAGCTGGCAAGATTGAGTGAGCTTGTCCCGTCGCTAGCCATCATGGAGCTCATCGCGACAACCGACGCTGCGACCGCGCGCACCGCGGCGGGCATGTTCGACCTGCTGCTTCAGGCGCTGTCGGCGACTAATCGCCTCTCTGACGTCTCGGCACTCGCAGGGACGTCAGCGACCACGCAGCGAAGTCAGTCTTGAGCGCAGCATCACCCAGCCGCTAAGGCAGAGCACGAGGCCGCTGCCGATGAACGCCAGGTCCCAGGCGAGCTCGGCCGGTCCAGGGCGGACATGATGAAGGCCCATCAGCTGATGATTGAGCGCGCCCTCGACCGCATTGAACAGTCCCCAGCCGAGCGGCAGCGAGGCTATCAGCGCACGCGATGACAGCGCCACGTCTGGCCGCTGAACCGTGACCCATAACCGCCACAGCCCCACCGCGGCAGCCCACACGAAACCAAAGGCGCTAGGCGCTTCATGGCCGCAGCGCGGACACCCCAGGGCCATCAGCGTTTCGATCATCAACACGTCGTGGCTTGCTAGGCCACCGAAGCTTCGTGGTGCGTATCGTGAGGGAGCGCGCGAGCCTGCAACAGAATAACTAGCATTCTTGCTCCCCGCGGCCAGCGATTGACCAAGGCCGATTTTACGGTCGCTAGATCGGGCAAGCGATCGATAATGCGTTGAGCGGCGCTTGGCCCCTCGAGGCGCAGGACTAGCTCTTGCGTCTCGTCAGCCAAGAGGCTTGCTCGTTCTCCGTTTAGCCTGGCAGCGAACACCGCGCTGTCTAGCTCCGCGAAGGCGAGCCAATCAGCATCGGAGTACAAGGGGCCCGGCACGACGCGCGACGGTGCCTCGCAAAAGGCGCACAGCAAGGTGCCCTCGCCTCCGAGCGAGGCCAGGGAGGCGTGCCCGCAGGCTTCACAATAGACCGGCAGGTACGTCATCTACTCTTGGTCTTTCATGCATCGCAACGTCGTTTTTCCGAGCGCTGCTGGCAAGTCCGTAACTTACCGCTCACTTCGACCGCTACGCCGCAGCCGACGCTCGTGCCCCTGAAGCAAGCCATGACGGACTGGCACGACGACTGCAACGCTCTCGTCACATGAGCAAGAAATCTGGTCGCCTGCTGAGGAAGAGCGTCACGAACTTACTGCGCCGCAACGGCAAGACGTTGGGCCTGGCGGCTGTGGCCATGACGGCTATTACGGCAGCAGCGACGAACTCGAGGGTGCTCGACCAAGTGCGCCAAATAGAGGCCCGCATCGTTGCTAGGTTGCAAGGCCGCAACGGAGGCAGCGGTGAGCTCACCAACGCCGCCATGGTGGAAGATCGCCACGCAGACTGAGCCCGAGCGAACCGCAACTAGATACGCGGGCTAGCGTGCCAAGCGCGCCCCGTTAAAGCCAAGTCGCCGCAACCCTCGATTTCCGCTGCCAAGGGTTCGCGCAAAGTCATCCTGAACTGACACCGTCATCATTGGCTCGCGACGTGCGATAGGGCGAATGCATGACACAACTGGCTCTGGCTAGCGAGGACGCTCAAAGCTACGACGTGATCTGCTTTTCACATCTGCGGTGGAACTTCGTATTCCAACGCCCGCAGCACCTCCTGGCCCGTTGCGCGGCAAAAC
>JAYUYU010000572.1:0-4840 GCA_043752365.1 Myxococcales bacterium
TCGAAACCCTGCACCACCAGCCACTCGAGATCGGCTGATTTTCCGCACAGCGGTACGAGCACACGAACCGCTTGGTCGAGCACCTTGTGGTGTTCGACCAGGCGCGGGTTCGCGTCTGCTTTATGAAAGCCGGTGCGTCCGTCCTGCCAGCGTTCCAGCCAGTATTCAGGGCGCATGCCTGTGACTTCGTGACCTGGCTGGGAGCACGCCTGCCGATTTCGGGTTCTGGCTTCGTTTTGGCTGCGCTCCGGTGCTCACGTACTCAAGTACGCTGCGCTCCGGTGCTCGCCAAAGCCTCGCCAAAACCCGAACTTGGCAGGCGGGTCGTCGGGTGAGGTCCATGCGGGTGCCTCGCCAAACAGCTCAGGCCTTTTCTTCGCCTTTGGCTTCGCCTTTGGCTTCGCCTTTGGCTTCGCCTTCGCCTTTGGCTTCGGCTTCGCCTTCGCCTTCGCCTTCGGCTTCGCCTTTGGCTTCGCCTTCGCCTTCTTCGCCTTCGCCTTCGGCTTCTTCGCCGTCGTCGTCATCGTCATCGTCATCGTCGTCGTCCGGCTCGTTGAGCTGTTCTTCGGTGACTTCCAGACTCTGACGCTCGGACGGATGAATTTCGCCCTTTTCACGGGCTTTATCGCGATCGCGCTGCAGCTGCTGCAGGCGCTGGAACACGACCGGCTTAGGCGACACCAACATGGCCATGGTGCGCTGCTCCATCATCGGCCGCTGCTCGATATTCACCAAGTCCTCGATGGCCTTGATGATCTCTTGCAGCTGCCCAGATGCGACCTGCGGGTGCATCATTTCGCGACCGCGGAAGCGGCACACGACTTTGACCTTGTTGCCAGACTCGATGAAGCGTCGAATCGCGCGGATCTTGACGTTCAGATCGTGCTCGTCCGTCTTCGGACGGATCTTCACTTCTTTGACCTCGACGACCGTCTGCTTTCGCTTAGCTTCGGCTGCCTTCTTCTTCTCTTCGTACTTGTACTTGCCGAAGTCGAGAATCTTGCAGACCGGAGGCGTGCCCTTCGGGTTCACCTCCACCAAGTCGAGCCCTACCTCTTGGGCGCGCTTCAGCGCTTGATCGGTGGGTAAGACGCCGAGGTTCGAGCCGTCCTCAGCCACCACGCGCACCTCAGGTACGCGGATCCGATGATTGATCCGAATCTGAGGACCACGCGTGTCTCTCGAAAATCGCCTTCCGCCGCCGCCAGGTAGTGCCAACTTGTGTGTTTCTCCTCTAGGTACTGCTGCTGTGTAGCAGCCTAATTTTGCTTCTGTGTGACGCGCGGGGGAAGGGCTTCCTTCACCAGTCGCTCGACGAATTCAGCCACGCTCATCGGGGGTAGGTCGCCCGCCTCGCGAGACCGAAGCGCAACGGTGCCACCCGTGACCTCGTTCTCGCCAATCACGCCAATGTACGGCGTTCGCAGGTTGCGTGCGTTCCTGATTTTAGCGCCCAGCTTGTCGGAGCTGATGTCGACGGCCACGCGCAAGCCGCGAGCCTTGAGCTCCGACTGCACTTTGAGCGCGTAATCAGCCTGCTTTTCGCTGACCGTGACCAAAATGGCCTGATCGGGCGCGAGCCAGACAGGGAATTTTCCGGCGCAATGCTCAATTAATATGCCGAAGAACCGTTCCACCGAGCCAAGAATCGCCCTGTGCAGCATGACCGGCCGCTGCCCAGTGCCGTCATTGCTGACGTACTCGAGCTCGAACCGTTCCGGCATTGAGTAATCCAGCTGAATGGTCCCGAGCTGCCAGCTGCGCTTGAGCGCATCGACGACGTGAAACTCCAGCTTTGGTCCGTAGAAGGCGCCTTCGCCTGGCAGCTTCTCGAACGGGACGCCGCTTTGCACGAGCGCTCGCTCTAGCGCGCTCTCGGCTTTGTCCCACAGCTCGTCCGTGCCCAGCCTATTTTCGGGCCGAAGCGCCAGCTTCACGCTGATGTTCGTGAATTCGAACGCAGCATAAACCTCGAACAAAAGCTTGTTGAAGGAGACAATCTCCTGCTCCAGCTGGTCCGGTGTGCAGAAGATGTGTGCGTCGTCCTGACAGAAGCTGCGCACGCGCGCGAGGCCGTGGACCACGCCCGCCCGCTCGTAGCGGTGTAGGCGACCGAAGTCGGCGACACGCCAGGGTAATTCGCGGTAGCTGCGGCGCCGCATGCCGAACACCAGGCAGTGCCCGGGGCAGTTCATCGGCTTGGCAGCGATCCACTCCAAGTCCTTGCGGGGCTCGGAGTCGTGCTCGGCCTTCAGCTGCTCCGAAGGCACCGGCAAGTACATGTTTTCCATGTAGTTTGCGAGGTGGCCTGAGGTCTCGTACAGCTTCTTGTCGAAGAACTGCGGCGTGATGATTTCTTCGTAGCCGTAGTCGACGTACAGGCTGCGGATGTAGTCGACGAGCCGGTTGTAGATGCCGGTGCCGCGGGGCAGAAAGAACGGCATCGCCGGCGCGTACTCGTGAAACATGAAGAGCTCGAGCTCTTTGCCCAGCTTGCGGTGGTCGCGCGCCTTAGCTTCCTCGAGCAGCCGCAGGTGCTCGGTCAGCTCTTCCTCGGTCGGAAAAGCCGTCCCGTAAATGCGCGTGAGCATCGGGTTGCGCTCGTCCCCGCGCCAGTAAGCGCCAGCGACGCTCATCAGCTTTACGGCGCCGATTTGCCCGGTGTGCGCGACGTGCGGACCGCGGCAGACGTCGAACCAGGTGCTTTGTGTCCACTCGGGCAAGCCGTGGCGGTACAGCGAGATGGCTTCGCCCACCGGAATGGCGGCGATCAGCTCGAGCTTGAACTTTTCGCCCATTTTTTCGAACAGGGCGTTGGCTTCTTCGCGCGGCACTTCTTGCCGCATGAAGGGGCGCTTCTCTTTGATGATCCGGCGCATCTCCTTCTCGATGCTGACTAGATCCTTCTCGGTGAAGGGCCCTTCAGGGCGGAAAAAATCGTAGTAAAAGCCGGCTTCGATGGACGGGCCGATGGTGACCTGCGTGCCGGGGAACAGCCGCTGCACGGCGTCCGCCATCACGTGCGCCGCGGAGTGACGAATCACTTCAAGCGCGGCTGGGTCACCCAGCTTGATGGGCGTGACGTCGCTCGTCGCATCGACCGGCGTGTGCAGGTCGCCGATAACGCCGTTGACCTTCACGGCCACGGTGTCGGGCGTCCGCGCTCCGTGTTTCTCGAGGAGCTGGACGGGCGAGACGAGCTCGGACCCCGACATACTCACGACGACGCCGAGGCGAGGCGCAAAGGCCGCGGTCGAAGTCGGGTCAAAATGACGGAGGAAACAGCCGCTTTTGTAGGCGCGGACAGGATTGAACTGTCGACCCCTACCGTGTCAAGGTAATGCTCTACCACTGAGCTACGCGCCTGTGGGGTGGCGGGCTTAAGCCCGCAAGCAGACTGTTTCTCTCCAAGAATCAGGGCCCTGCCTCTACAACTCGATCCGGAGGGTGTCAAGGCACGTCTCCCCGTAAACGTGCCCGTGCCCGTGCCCGCGCCCGACCGCTCGATTCCCTTCGAGTTCCGCCGCTTACCCACTGCTTAGTAGTAGAGGGCAGGTAGGCCAGGGTTCCTCGCCCGCGAGGAGCTACGCGACGAGCCGCGTGGGGTGGGGCCCCGCTGAATTCACTTCAGCGGGGCGGGGCGGCGCGTGCCGCCCGCAAGACAGACCTTTTTGGCGTTTTCGTGGCGGCGACGTCGCCTTGCGCGGCCGATGGATGTTGGGTATAGCCGCGGGCCCGAGGCGACCCCTGACCATGTATTTCCTTCAAAATATTCCTCCGGCGCCGGGCCAGCAAGGCTCCGAAACCGTGCAGTCGTCGCCCTCTCCTGCAGCGCCGCCGGCCCAGAATCCGGGCATCTTTGGCTACCTGCCGTTGATCTTGATCGCGGTGATGATTCCGCTCTTGCTCCTCTCTTCGCGCTCTCAGTCGAAGAAGCAAGCAGCCCTGGTGTCGTCGCTCGCCAAAGGAGACCGCGTGCTGCTGCAAGGCGGCATCGTCGGCAAGCTGGTCGAGCTGGGCGACCGCTACGCCAAGGTCGAGATCGCGCCTGGCGTGAAGGTCGACTTTCTCAAGAATTCGCTTTTGGGCAAGGACACGCCCGAGACCGCGGCGCAAGCCGAGAAGAAGTGAGCCATGGGGATTGAAAGAGTGCTCACTGCGGTGCTTGGCGCCTTAGCGCTAGTCCTGCTCTTGTCGGGCTTGGTCGCTCGGGGGCGACGCGCTTCCAGCTGGACCGGCGCGCTGGCGGCCGGGGCAGCGGCGTTCGCCGCGTACCACAACGCCTTCTGGCCGATGACCTTGCTAACGATGCTCGCGCTCACCTGCGCCTTCGCGTCGGTTGACGTGCTCGAGCTGGGTTGGCGCTTGCGCTTCTCGCTCGCGGCCAGCGTCGCTGGGCTGTGTTTTCTGGTCCTTTGGCCAACGCTGCCAGGGCTGACGAACGGGAAAATCCCCTGTCCGGCCTACATTCAGCAGCACGTGGCGTTTCGGCTTGTCGCCGGGCTCGACCTGCGCGGCGGCCTGAGGCTCGTCTACACCGTAGACGTCGACGAGGCCATCAAGGACAAGCGCAACAACTACTACGAGGACATGCGTCGCGAGGCCGCCAAGGTCTACGGCCTGTTCGAAGGCGACGACGTTCCGCCCGAAGAGGTCTACACCAAGCTCCGCGAAAAGGTCGAGATCGACGCGCCGCGCAAGCCGGTCAGCGTGATCACCATCAAGGTGAAGGAGGGCGCTGACGCCTCGAAGCTGGACGACCGCTTCATGGAGAAGTTCCGCGGCGAGCTGTCGTTCACCCGCTCGGCCGATCAGCGGAACCTCGAGTTCAAGATCAAGA
>JAYUYU010000573.1:0-26739 GCA_043752365.1 Myxococcales bacterium
ACGGCGTCGGGCAACTCGTTCTCGTCGTCGTGCTGGGGCGGGGCGAGCGACGCCAACACGGGCGCCAGCCGCTCCAGTACCTCGAGCAGACCAGCGCGCGCCTGCCCCGCTCGAATGTGGTGCAACAACAACGCGACGTGCTCGTCCCAGCCACGCTGGCCGACCTGGGCGTCCAGCGTCCGATCGCCTAGCAGCACGACCCGGTGCTCGAGTTCCGAAACGAATATGAGCAGAGCGGTTTGGCCCCGCGTCCCTTGTAGGCCTCGTTCGGCGAACAACTGAAAGGCGCGCGATTGAACAGCGCGCTGAGCGACGTCCGCCGCGACCAAGCGCCTTTGCAACGGAGCGAAGCCGCTGACCACGAACGCGCCCACGGCCACCAGCAACTGCACCAGCAAGGCCCAAGCGGGCTCGCGCCAGGGCTGGAAATGCAGGAAAGCAAAGCCCGCGACCAGCGCCCAAACGGCCGACAACAGCACGCGCCCCTGCCAGTAGTCCCGGCTTTGGGGCACCACAGCGACGACTACCTCGGCAGCGCTCTGAGTCTCGACCCGCGCCACCGCGGCCTCGACCTCGCGCGCGTCGGCTTCGGAAAGGAGTGACCTCACCATGAGCCCGACGAGCCTCCGCCGCCGAAGCCTCCGCCGCCTCCGCCGCCAAAACCACCACCACCGCCACCACCACCACCACCCCAGCCACCACCACCACCACCGCGACTCGTCCAACCGCCACCGCTATAGCCGGCAAGACCACCCAAGGCCCCGGCCAAAAAGCCGCCTCGACGGCCGCCACGCGTGGCCATGGGCAGGAAGAACGGCAGAAAGAAAAACAGCAACACGAGACCCGACATCACCAGCATCCCGAGGGGCTTCTTTCCGGAACGCCGCGGCGGCGCGACTGCGGCTTCCGGCACGGCTTCGCCGGACGCCTTCTGCATCAAGACGTCGAAGGCTTGCGCGATGCCTTGCTCGGCCTTGTCGGCCCGCATGGCTGGGGTGAGCACGTTGCGGACCACCCGCGCCGAAAAGGCGTCGGTGATGTCGCCCTCGAGCCCGTAACCCACCTCGATTCGCAGCTTGCGATCCTTGGGCACGATAAGCAGCAAAAGCCCGTCGTCTTTGCCCTTTTGTCCAAGCTTCCACGCCTCGACAACGCGCATCGAAAAGTCTTCGAGCGAGTCGCCGTCGAGCGTGTCGATGGTCAACAGCGCGAACTGTTGCTGCGTCCTTTGCTCGTAGCTGGCGAGCTTTTGCTCGAGCTTTTGCGCGGCGGCGGCGGACAGCAGGCGCGCCTCGTCGTTGACGTGTGCACGCAGCGGCGGCACGTCACGCGCCAGCGCGGCGCCTGGCGCCCACAGCGCGAAAATGCACAGCAGCTGTGCAAACCGCGCGAAGACTCGCGTGGCCGGAGAAGCAAAGCGAGTCATGCTGAATGCTCGCTTCAGAGTTTCACTTCAGGCGCTTTGTCCGACCCGGGCGCCGCCTGGAAGGTGGGCCGCACCGCGCGACCACGCATGGAAGCGCCAATGCTCGTGGGGAAGCTTTGCACGAGCACGTTGTACTCGCCCACCGCCTCGATGTAGCGCTTGCGCGCGACCGCGATGCGATTCTCGGTCCCCTCGAGCTGAGATTGCAGGTCGCGGTAGCCGTCGGTGGCTTTGAGCACGGGATACTGCTCGGCCACGACCAGCAGCCGTGACAGCGAGCCGGAGAGCTCACTTTGGGCGGCTTCGAACTTCTTCAACTTCTCCGGATCGTCGATGGTCGAGGCGTCGACCTTCATGCCCGCCACCTTGGAGCGTGCTTCGACCACCTTGGTGAGCGTCTCTTGCTCGAATGCGCCGGCGCCCTTCACGATGCTGACCAGGTTGGGGACCAAGTCGGCCCGACGCTTGTACTGGTTTTCGACCTCAGCCCAGTTGGACTTCACGCCCTCGTCGAGCGTGATGACCTCGTTGTAGCCGCAGCCCGCAAGCGGGCCCGTGAGCCCGACCACGAGCGCGAGCGCCGGAAACAGCCGAAAAACGCGCGAAGCCTTGCCAGACGATTGCTGCTGATTCATGTCGCCTCACAGAGTTGTGTCGCGAAACTGCTTTGGCAAGGGTTCGCCAAACAATTCGCCCGTTCACGTAATCACACTTCTTCGTAAACGCCTATGCCTGACATCGAGATTCTCTATCGCGACGCTGATGTCGTGGCGGTCAACAAGCCGTCCGGCTTGGCGGTACATCGCGGTTGGGCGGACGATGACGCCTTCGCGATGACGCTGGTTCGCGACCTGTTGGGGCAATGGGTGTACCCGGTACATCGCTTGGATCGCGGCGCGAGCGGCGTGTTGTTGTTCGGGCTGTCTTCAGAGGCGGCGCGCGTGCTGTGCGAGCGCTTCGAAAAACACGAGGTGCAGAAGCGCTACGTGGCGTTGGTGCGCGGTGCGCCACCCGAGACGCTCGTCATCGATCATCCACTGCGGCCGGACAACAGCGACGTGCCGCAAGCCGCAGTCACCGACGTGCGTCGCTTGGCCCAGTTCGGCCGCTACGCCTGGGTCGAAGCCCGACCACGGAGTGGCCGGCTTCACCAAATTCGTCGGCACTTGAAGCACATCTCCTGCCCGCTGATCGGTGACGTGCGCTACGGCAAGGGCGAGCACAATCGCCTGTTCCGCGAGCACTACGGACTGCACAGGTTGGCTCTGCACGCGGAGCAGCTTCAGCTACGCGGCCTCAACGACCAGCCGCTCGACCTCGAAGCGCCGCTGCCGCCCGAGCTCCGGCGCGCAGTAGAGCAGCTGCGAAGCGAAACCGCGTCGAAGCCCGAGCCGACTTAACTCGGCTGCGGCGCCTGCACAGCAACCCCGTAGCGAACGAGCCGACGCCGAGCAGCTCCGCCGCGGCGCCAGGCGACTGGGTCGGTAACGCGCAGCCGCAGCCGCGGGGCCGCGGCGTCGCAAGCGCGCACGGATCGAACCCGCCAGCATCACTCTTCAGCGAGACGTTGGCTGACGCCGCCAACGAAACTTCGAGCCCCCGCGCCGCCGAAGCGCGCCCAGTGGCTGGCTCGCCGCGCGTCAAGATAGCGCTGGCTCCGGGCGCCAGCGGCAGCTCGATGCGTACGTCCGAGTTGTCGGTATCGACGACGGGATGCTGATGGTTTTGGCTCTGCCGAGCCACCGCGCTCGCCACGTAGCCGCGAAGCTCCCTATCGTCGAGCAAGCCGTCACGGTTGCCGTCAGCTACGGAGCTCGTCATGGCGCGCAGAATTTCCTCGGTGAACAGGCCATTTTGCGCCTCCTCCGTTTCGAACGAGACTTCATTGCCGCGCGAGGACGAAAGCACGATGGCCCCGGTGCGACGGATCACGTCGTTGTAAATGTAGCGATCGCGGTCGAACAAATAGCTGCGCGGCGCGACGCCTTGCACGTTGCCCAGCTCCAACGAAAGCGCGCGCAAGGCGCGGCTGCGCACGCCGCGCGCGCCCGGTGCCTGTGCCGCAGCGGCTTCGCCGGGGTCACGATCGCCGGAGTTGCAAGTATCGACGAGCAGCAGCTTTTTGCGCGGCTTCACGTCGCGCACCAGGTTCTCGATCAGCTCGAAGGGCGCCGCGGTTTCGCGCAGACGCTTGGCGTCCGCGCCGTGCGTGAGGAAGAAATATTCGGCTTCGGCGTCACGCGAATAGCCGCCGTGCCCGGCCAAGAACACCACCAACGTGTCTTCGGGGCGGGCGTCGCGCAGCCACTCGGGGGCGCGCTTCAGGGCCTCGTTCGTGACCTGAGCGTCGGTCAGCACGTGGGCCTCGACACGGGCAAACTGCTTGCCCTGCATTTGGCGCGCCACGTCGGCCAAATCGAGCGCGTCCTTGTGGGCGAAAGCTAGGTTGTAGGCGCTGTTTTGGTAACGCGACACGCCGAACGCCAAAAAGTACAGCGTCCGCGGGGGCGTTGCGCGGACCTGCAGCTTCTTCTCGACGCGTAGTGATTCGACGCCGCCCGCATTGGTGGCGCTCAGCTCGACGCGATTCACGCCTGGCGTGAGCGGCACCGAGAGCTGAAGCTCGGCGGAGGTTCCGCTGAGCTTGGCGCCCCCGGCGCCGAGCACCGGCACCTGGTTCACGTACACCTGGTACGACGCCAAGGCGGTTGTCGACGAAACGTGCCCGGTGAGCTGTACGCTGTCGCCCGTTTGCTCGGCGCGGGTTAGCGTCACGCTAGGTGCGCCCGCGAACGGCGTCGCCAGCGCGCTTTCGGTCAAGCCCAGCCGCTCGAGCCGACGCCGATAACGGCCCCGGAAATGGCGCACTAGCTCGTCACTGCCGGCGTGCAGGTTGCTGAGCAGCCGGTCCGGCCGATTGTTGCGCACTGCCAGCTGCTCGATGCTGTACGGCGTCAAACCCGACACCAAGTTGACGAGGCCCCCGCCCTGCTTGGAGGCGTCGAAGTAGCCCTCGTCGTCGATCATCAACCACTCGCCACGCTCGGCCACCAGCTGCGCCGAAGCTCCGCTCGGAATGTCGACGACGCGCGCCGTCCCGTCGGTGCTGGCCGCGACCACACGCCGGCCGTCGCGCGAAGCGGACAACGAACGCACGCCGCCGGCGGCAATCGGGATGGTGCGGATGATTTCGCCCTTGGCGACGTCCCAAACGTCCAGCGTCGAAAAGCCGTCGGTCGTGAGTAGGTGTTTCCCCTCGTCCAACCACACGAGCGGGTTGCGGCCGCGCCACAGCTTGGGGTCGCCCAGCGAGCGCCGCGTGCCGGTTTGAGTGTCGTAGACCGCGATGCCTTCGCCCGAGGTCGCCACGTAGCGTCCCTCGTTCGTCGCAGCAATCCAACGCACGGCCTGCGCGTCGCGGAAAATACGTGAAGCCACACCCGAATCGAGATCGACGAGCTGAAAGTCTTCGTCGCCGCCCCAATACAGATGCTTACCGTCTGTCGAGAAAGCGACGTTAGCAGCGGCAATACCATCGCCGCGAATCACACGGTGAGTGTGGAAGATCATCTTCTCCGATGGAATGTCCCAGGCCCACACCTCGCTGGTCGAAAGGTCGCGCCCGTTCCACGCCGCCACCGCCACGCGCCGGCCATCCGCCGAAAGCGCCAGGTCGTCGATGCGCCCGGCTGGATCCGTCTTCAACATCTGCGATTTGCCGCTAGCGAGGTTCAGCACTCGCACCAGCGTGTAGCCCTCGATGTTCGAGCGAATGAACGACGCGCCGCCGCCCACCGCCGCCACCACTCGCCCATCCGCCGAGAGCTCGGCGTCTTTCAGGTCGTGCAGCGTAAAGCCCTGCGCGCCGTGCACGTTCAACAGGTTGCCCAGGTTTTCTGCCGCGACCTTGGCGCCCGTATCCAGGTCCCAAAAGGTCAGCGCTTCCGTGTTCGACGCCGTCATGGCGTGCTTGCCGTCGGCGCTGATGCCCGCCGCTACCGTCACTTGCTCGGCGCCCTCCAACTTGCCCAGCGCGCGGCCGTTGGCGGCGTCGAACAGCAAGGCGCTCGAAGCCATGTAGAGGGTTTGACCGGCTCCGGTCACGAGCGTGTGGCCGTCGGGCGAGAAGTCGACGCTGGTAAGACCCTGATCGTAGCGCCATTTCTTGAGCAACGACTGCGACTTGAGGTCCCAAAGGTTCACGGTCGCGTCGCGCCCGCACGTGACCATTTGCGACCCGTCGGGCGACAGCGCAGCGTCGGAAATTTCGTAGTGCTGACCGGGCAGCGTCGCCGCTTTCCGATAGCTCGAAGTGTCGAACAGCTCGATGGTGTACGGCGCGTAGTTGCCGATGATCAACCGCGACCCGTCGTGACTGATCACCGCCGTGTCGACCCCGCCCTTGCCTTGAGTCCGATACTCGTACAGTCGCTTGCCCGATTCGACCGACAGCACTTCGACGCCTCGGCTGGTCTTGACGGCGATGACCGGACCTTTCGGCGTAAAGCCCGCGCCCGCTACCGGTTTACCCTTCAAATCCAGCACTGCAACGGCCTGCCCGGCCGCCAGGTCCCACACTTTGGCGGTGCCGCGCGCGCCCGAGATGGCCCGGCGCCCGTCGGGCGAGACCGCGACGGCGCCCATGAAGTCGCTCTTCGCTTCCAAGTTGCGACGCCGACCGCTCACCAAATCGAGTAAGTACAGCTCGCCCAGCCTGGTGCCGACCAGCGCCGTGTTCTCGGTGGGCAGCAAGTCGATAGCCGTGACGTGGTCCTCGTTGCGGTCGTAGCTGAGCAACAGCTGCCGCGTCGCGACGTCCCAAACCTTGAGCGAGCGGTCGGCAGAGCCTGTGACGACGTACTTGCCGTCGTGACTGAAACGAACGACCCAAATTTTGTCGGCGTGACCTACTTGGCGCACCACGCGGAGCAAGGGCGCTGCGGGTAGCTTGGCGCTTTGCACGTTTGGCGGTTCGAGCGAGGCGGCACTGGTGCTCGGCGGCGTTTGCGGCGCGGGGGTAGGTGCACAGTCCGCCCGCCGGGCCACCGGAGGCGAGCCGCTACACGCGCTCAGCGCCAGCGCGACCCCCGCCAGCACACCCAGTCCACGGCACGCCCCGCGGCGCACGACCCTCGTTGTTTCCCTGCTGGTCACGACGCCTGCGACGTTATCCCAAGCACAGCGGCCGCGCCCAGCACCGAACGAATACCGCAGTTTCGGGTTAGGCTGCCGCGCATGCTCGTGAAGCGTGTGGCTCGTGCGGTGGTTGGGGCATGTCTAGGGCTGGCAGCCATGGCTACGTCGGGCAGCTCGGCGGTGGCGGAACCGGCGCAAGCGCCCGCAGCTTCGGGTCAGCGCTACGTTTGGCAGAAGCAGACGGTGGCAGCGCTGCCCTACGACGCCGAGGGCGACGCGGTATTTTTCACGCGCACACGCCTCTGCGCGGAGAGCTACCGGCACCTGCGCTTGCTGTGCTGGGACGTGAAGACCGGCAAAGAAACACTGCGCTACGAGCGCGAGCTACCGCGTGGCGCAAAAACAGCGTCGCTATTGCACCACCTGCAAGGAGATTCGGTCACGCTTGCCTACCAGGTAGACGCCAAGGTTTTGGTGCGCCAGGTCGACCTGGCCAGCGGCGCCGAGCAGCGCGCGTTCGAGTTTCCGCTCAGCGACTTTACGAGCCCCGTCGCGCGCACCTTCGCCGTCCGCGGCGGCAGGTTAGTGGTCGTCTACCGCATACCCGACCCCCAGGACGCAAAGCTGCCGAAGGGCGGCAAACAGCGACCCCGATGGCTGGGGCGCGCGCGCGTCGTCTCGGCCGAAACGGGCGCTTTGGAGCGCGATTTTGCGTTGGATATCGACCCCTCTACCTGGCAGCTTTCGGGCAGCGCGCTGTACGTCGAGCGCTCGTCCATGGCGGGGGACGCAGTCAGCGGCTTCGACATTTCGACCGGCAAGAAGCGCTTCAATCGTCCCTTCCCCAACGCCTTTATTCATGGCATCGGCGCGGGCCCCGACGGCGTGTACGTGCAGCTCGACGACAAAGTCGTGAAGCTTGACGAGCGCAGCGGTCGGGTTTTGGGCACGGCGTCGATCGGCAAGGAAGGCAACCCAGGCCCGGTGGTGAGCGGCGACCGCGTGCTGGTGTGCGAGCGAGGCTTGCACGTGTTCGACCTCGCGCTCAAACCCATCGCCCGCATCGCTTTGCCGGGCTGGGTGATTCACTGCAACGCCAGCGACGGCTTCGTCAGCATCGGCAGCCATCACACAGGCTACTTGGTCGACCTGCACTCCAACCAGCTGTTGGCCTCGACCGAGGTCCGCGCCGAAAAGTGGCTGCACGCAAGCGGCGTATTCGACGGCAGCGCGCTCCCGCTCACGGAGGCCGAGACTGGCGTGAAGACTCGCGTACTCACGCGCCTGACCAGAGTGCCCGCCGAGCCGCTGCAAGTCGTGGGCTTACCGACCGGGGCCAGCGTGCTGGAGGACGGCGGGCCGGTGGCGAGCGTGCTGAGCCGTGGTGAGCATCAGCTCGAGCTATTTCGGCCCGGCTATCGACCGATGCGCCAGAAGCTTCAAGTTGCGGCCAGCACGCCGGCGCGCCTCGACCTCAGCGCCACGCCCTGGCAAGCCGCGCCAACCTTGCCAGCGCAACGCTGGGATCAGGCGCCGCTCGGCCTCGAGCTCACGCAAATTGCAGCTGCGCGCGGGCGCGGCGAGCAGACGTTTCCGTACGGCTCGCGCGGCAACTTTACCGACGCCGGCCGGCGTGTGGGTTTGGAGGCGCGCAATGGCTTGTTCGCGCGCTCGCTGCGCACCGGGCGGGACGTGTGGACGGTGCCACTCGCTGACGTGGAGGCGCAAAGCAACGTGTCGAACGGAAGCTTTACGGGTCCGCAGTTGTTCGGCGTGTTGCCGCAAGCTCGCTTGGCGCTCGTGTTCAGCACGGGGCGCTCACCCGGCATTTTGCTGGGCTACGACCTGGACACCGGTAAGCTGCGTTGGCGCGCAGAGTCACCGCTGCGCAGCCCGCCCTCCGCTGGCGAGCACTACTTCAGCGCCGTGACCGAGTACTCGGGCGCGCTTTGGTTCGTCACCAGCGAAGCCATTTATGGCCACGATTTACGCGACGGCCACTTGCTTTACTTGCACGATTTCGGGCTGCGCGAGGGCAGCTGGGGCTTGCCGGTATTCCACGACGGCAGGGCGTACATCATCCACCGTGAGTCGATAGTCGGCCTGGACTTGGCACGGCGCGAGCTCGTAATGCGCGCCAAAATTCCAGGCCGCGGCCTGCTCACACTGGGTCCGGATGCCACGTCGCTGCTGTTCGTCGACGACAAATCCGCACGGCTAATCTCGTTCGAAGGCCAGCAACTAGCTCAAAGCCCGCAGCTCGCAGGCGGACTCGACGACAACCCGGTCGTCATCGAGTCGGATGCCATTTTTCTGTGCGGCCAATACCGATTGCAAGTCCACGCCCTGGACCGCAAAACGCTGAAGCCGCGCTGGACCTTCACCAACAAGAGCGGCGGGCAGGCACTGTGCCCCTCGCTCTTCTCGGCCCACCAAGTAGCGGCGCTCGACGCCAAGCGAACGGTGATCCTGGACCGCAGCAACGGCAAGGTCCTGTTCGACCAGCTCGACGCGCTGCCTAACTCTCGCTACATGGCCGCCGACGCAAACGGCTTCTGCTTCCACATCCGCAAAGGCAGCGCCTGCCTGGATCGCTGATCAAACTGCGCGTGGTGGCGGCGGCAAGCTGCGGCGGGGCAAGAACTTGCGATCGAAGATGCGCACGCGGCGGACCAGCAAATCGAGCAGAAAGACAACGATGGCGGCGAGTACGAAGCGCGACCAGAGCGGGCGGTAGTAGGTAATTTTTTCGCCCTGCGCGTCGAAGACGCGAGCAGGCTCAGGGTCCAGGCTGCCGCCAGCCGCGACCGCGGCGCGAGCTTGCAGCTCGATGTCGGGTTCGAACCTGCCGTACTCGCGCGGGTAAGGGTTGCTGATGTGCCCGAAGCTGCTGGCAAAAGGCTGCAGGCTGCCGTCGGGTGCAATGCGCGCATGCTCGGCGCGCAGCAGAAACGAACCGTAGTCGTCGAGCCGCAGGTCCGCTTCGTAGCGACCGGGGGCGGTGCGGCGCATCGGCACATCGCGGCGTTCGCCCTTGCCTTTGGCGGTTGCCGGGCCAGTCACGACCAGCTTGGATTCGAGCTGGTTGTCGAAGCGCTCGTCAGCCGTGAAGGCATCGACCACGGCGTGCACGGTGTTCTCGCGCATTTCGACCTGCATCGGCAGCTCTTGCCGGCGCTTGATGCGCATGTGCTCACGCACGAATTGGCCCCAAAACTTGGAGAAGCCGCTCCAGCGCAGCCAATCGACGGACCAGTTGTTCTTCACGTCGCTGGTCCAGGCCACGGCCCAGCCCAAACCGGCGCGCCAGCGCGCCAGAATCGGATCACCGCGGTCGCTTTGCAGAATCAGCTGCGCCGGGGCGGGCTTCAGCTGCGTCGCCACATAACCGTGCAGCAGTGGGGCGGCGCTAATGGCGACGCCCTTCAGGAAGTCCGCGTTGCCGACCTGCTGTACCGGAAACCATTCCTCGACGGCTGCTTGCTGGGCGATGAGCTCTGTCTCGCGCGTGAAGATTTTGGGCAGGCTATTGGGGTCGGGCACCAGGTGAAAGCGCCCGCCGCCCGCGTCAGCTATGCCGCGCAACAGGTCGTTATTCACGCCCTCGCCTAGGCCAACGGTGGTGACCGTGATGGCCTCGGCCAGCATGGCGGTCGCCAAATCTTTGATGCCTTGAACGGGGGCCTGGCCGTCCGTCAATAACACCACGTGCTTTTTGCGCGCCTGCACGACCGACAAGTCTTGATAAGCCATGTCGAGACTGGCGAAAATCTCCGTGCCGCCGCCTGGTTGGATGCGCGCAATGTCGTTTTGGATGCGTGCACGGTAGCGCGCCGGCTGCATTTTAACGTAGCGCAGCGGCGTGGAGTCGAAGGCAATCACCTCGATCATGTCGTCACCTTGCAGGGTTTCGACGGTGGCGCGGCACGCCGCCTTGGCCATCTCCATCGGCAGCCCCGTCATGGAGCCCGAGCGATCGATGACCAGCGCCAGCGCCACGCCGGGCATCTCCTTGCGGCGCTCGGCGTCCATGCGCACGGGCAACAGGCGCTCCACCGTGCTGTGTCCCCAGCCGCCCAAGCCGTAGCCAGCTTCGCCACCAGCGAACAAGAAGCCCCCGCCCAAGTCGCGCACGTACTTTTCGATCAGGTCTTGCGATGCGTCAGTAACGGCTTCGCGCGGCACGTCGGAAAGGATGAAAAAATCGTAGCGCTCCAGCTCGCGCAGCGAGCCCGGCATGGCGCTGGCCGGCCGCAAATCCACGTCGAACTGCTGCGCTGAAAGCGCGCTGACCAAGTAGCTACCGCGCTGTGGCTGGCCCTCGATGTACAGCACCTGCGGGCGCCCCGGCACGTCGAGCGTGACGTCCATGGCGTTGTTCTGGGCGAAGCGGTCGTCGGCGACGTCGCTGAGCTTGAGCGCGTAGGTTACCTCGCCGCCGACCCGTACGACGCTGTTGAACTTGATCTCGTTTTCGCCCGCTTTGAGCGTGACGTCGCGCACCCCGTCGAGGCCGTTCAAGGTCTCGCCCTGGTACAGGCGCGCCTTGGCGGTGGTGGCGCGGCTGGCGTACACCTCGGCCCTGACCTCGAAGGGTTGACCAATGTCGACCTTGTCGGGCAGCCGCAAGGCCCGGACCGCGACCTCCCCAGGCGGTGGATCACGAAACGGCCGAACGTACAGGCGCGCTCCGAAGCGCTTGGCGTGGTTGGCCTCCGACAACAGGCTGCCCTCGGTCTCGAGGCCGTCGGAAAAGAGCACGATGCGCTTGAGGTAGCCCGGCGGGAACAAGCCGTACGACAGCTGCAGCGCGGCCTGAATGTTGCTGCCAGGCTCGGTGCGCGGCGCCTTCGCGGCGTCTTTCCAGCGCAAATCCGCGGTTTTGGGCAGCGCCAGCTGGCCATTTTGCTCGACCGGCACGGCGCGGGGGCGCGCAGCAAACGCGACCAGCTTCAGCACGTCGCCTTCGCCCCGGGCGCGGTACAGCCGCTCGACCTCGACTCTGGCCTTGTCGAGAGTGGCATCGGCCACCGAGTCACTCACGTCCAGCACCACGACGGTGGCGATGCGGTGCGTCTCGTCCGAGCGCACCAGGCGTGCCAGACCCAAGCCGAGCAGGACCACGAACGCGATGCGTAACAGCACCGAGAGCGCGCGCTGTTGCCAAGGTAAATCGGCCAGCGATTTGCCCAGCACGTACAGCAGCAGCGGCGCCAGCAACACCACCGCCAGGGCGCGCGGCTCGAGCAGCTCGTACTTGATGCCCGTGCGCTGCCAATGAAATGCGCCGACGGGCGCCGACAGCACGAAGCGCTCCAGCGCAAACGCGAGCACCGCGAACGACAGCAGCAAGCTGCCAAGCCAGATCAGCCGACGCGCGCGCTCGCTCATACCGTCACCCGCCGGTGGTACGTCACCCATTCGACGAGCGACACGCCAATCACGGCGAGCAGCAGGTAAATCCAGAGCTCGCTCTTTAGGCTGACCGGGGCGACCGAGACGGCGCTGGCTTTCTTGCCGGCCAGCAACAGCTCCTTTTGCGGGGCAATGCGACTTTCCTCCAGGTCGGAGAGGTTGGCAGCAAACTCGCCCAGCGGCGCGTCGTCGGCGCCGCCGCTGAGCTTGTAAAAGCCCGCATGCTCACCGCGGAAGACGGCGCGGCCATCGCTAACCGGCACACTGTGCTTGGCGCCGCCTGGCTCGAGCAAGGTCACGGTGCTGAGCGACCCCGGAACCGCGATTTGCCATACGTCGCCCGTGCGGAACGACGACACGTAACCGGTGTCTTCCTCGATGAAAGCATTGATGGTGTTGAGCACGAACAGCGGCCAAGCGATGCGCAGCACCAAATCGCTGTCTCGCGGGTCGAAGCCCAGCGCCACGAAGCGATGGCCGTCACGCGCGCCGCTGACCAAAATGGGCCCGTGATCGCTGGCACCGAGCACTTTATCAGCGGGCGTGAGCTTGAACGTGTGGCCCTTGGCAACCTGGATATCGCCCATCGACATGAAGCGGAGGACCGGGCTCTTGCGCTCCCAGGTGTCGAAGCCAAAATCTTCAATCGCCGTGCCGAAGGCTGCGGGCGAGCCCGTGGCCGGCGGATTCAAGTACAGCGCCGCGCCGATGCGGTCGCTGGGCGGCGGCGCAACCGCGTCGAAAATAGCGACGTCGAACTTGCCGTCGGGCAGGGCCGCACCGGGCACAATTTGCGTAACATCGAGGTATTCGTCGAGCAGCAGCGACGCCTCGAGGTAGGTGTTGCCGGTCGACACGACCAAAATGCGCGCGCGCCTGCGCTCGGGCAAGAGCGCGTAAGCAACGTCGTCGGCTGGCAAGTCATCGGAGCCGGGCGGGGCCTTGATGCGCGCAGTCAACGTGCGGCTCGCTCCGGCCAAATCCTGGTAGTAGCGCGGCAAGGTCTCTTTGGGCCCGAGCTTGAGCCGGGTCACGTCGACGACCACGCCATCGCCCGACAGCTCGAGTTCGACATCGGCTGGCGTGTCGTTCAGGTTCGCGACCTCGAGCATCACTTCGTAGCGGCTTTTATCGAGCGGGTAGCGCCGCACCGAAAACTCGGTGATGCTTAGATTCTTGCCGCCCTTGCCGATGGGCACGAAGCGAGGCGCGGCGCCTTCCAGGTCGACGCGCGCTGAAAGGGCAGCCAGCGCTGCGCTGTCGCCGTAGGCGCCGTCACCGATCACCACTAGCTCAGCGTGCGGCAAGCCTCGCAAGCTGTCGCGCCCGAAAGCGAGCCCGGCTTCCAGATCTGCGCGAGTATCGCTGGCCGTCACCCGCGCAATGGCCTGCAACAGCTCGGTCTGATCGCCGCTCATCGAAGAGCGCGGCGTGGGCACGCTGCCCATTTGCACGACGATTGCGCGATCCGAAGCGCCCAATCCCCGCACGAGCTTCTCGGCCTCGGCCTTGGCCATGGCCAGCCGACTCGGCTTGACGTCGACCGCCTTCATGGAGGCGCTGGCGTCGACCAGCAGCACCAAGTGCCGGCCCTCGCGCAAGTCTTCCTTTGGCTTGGGGTCGCCCAACGCCAACACCAACAGCGCCAGCAGGGCCAGCTGAAGCAGCAACGACAGCAAGCGGCGCAGCTTGGAGAACAGCTCCGTGGCCTGCTTGTCGCGCAGCACGCTGTCCCAAATGCGCGAGAACGGCACTGGCACGGCACGCCGCCGTAGCTTCAAAATGTAGAAAGCGACCACCAGCGCAGCCGCAGCCCCGAAGATGCCGAGCAGCGTGCCGAGCGGCAGCCCAGACAGGCCCATCAGCGCAGGAACCCTCCGCGCCGAAAGACGCGCAGCACCAGCTCATCGAACGGAATGCTCACGTCGGCCGCAAAGTAGGGCACCTGGCGCGATGTGCAGAAGCGCTCGATGCTGTGCTGGTACTCGTCGAAGGCGCGCGCCATGTCGTCGAGCAAGCTGTCGGTGACCGTGACCTCGCGCTCTTCGCCGGTTTCGCAGTCGTACAGTCGAACGTCGCCCTTCAGCTCGGGCCGGGCTTCCTTCTTGTCGACCACGTGCAACACGAACGGCTCGAACTTGTTGAAGCGCAGCGTGTTGATGCCGCGCTCGAAGCCGGCGGGATCGTACAAATCGCTGATTAAAACTGCCAAACCTCGACGTTTGTGCTGCGCAACGAAGGTCTTCATGGCGTCGCCCAAGTCGGTGGTGCCGCCCGGCAACAGCTCGCTCAAGAACTCGAAGACTTTGAAAATGCGTCCCTTGCCGCGCGTAGTAGGCATGCGGGCGCTGACCGCGTCGGTGGCGCCCACGATAGTGACACGGTCGAGGTTGGCGAGGCCGACGTACGCCAACGCGGCCGCCAAACGCCGAGCTTGATCGAATTTTTTGGCGTCGCCAAACGCCATTGAGCTGGACGAATCGACGATGAAGTAGATGCTCAGATCCTCTTCTTCTTCGTACAGCCGCACCAGCAAGCGCCCGAAGCGCTGGTAGACGCTCCAGTCGACAGACCGAAAGTCGTCACCCGCCGTGTAGTCGCGGTGGTCGGCGAACTCGACGCCGCTGCCCTTCTTTTTGCTGCGCCGGTCCGCGCGCATGCGCCCGCCGAACACGCGCCGGCTCACGATTGCCAACGACTCGAGCTTCTTCTGAAAGTCGTCGTCGAACAGCTCCGCACGGCGCGCTTCCGCGCGGCGCGGTGCGGTCTTCGGACGAAATAGCTCGAGAAGTCCCATGCTTTGCTTGGGCTTGCGCCTACGGAAACTAGGCCTTCGACTCGGGGAGCTTCTTCAAAATTTCTTCGATGATTTTGTCTTCGGCTACGCCTTCGGCCTCGCCTTCGAAGCTGCGCAAAATGCGATGACGCAGCGCCGGCAGCGCGGTCGCGCGCACGTCGTCAATCGAGGCGGCAAAACGGCCGGCGAACAGCGCACGAATTTTGGCGCCCAACAAGATGGCCTGCACGCCACGCGGCGACGCGCCCGTGCGCACGAAGCGCTTCACCAAGTCGGTGGCCTCGGCGTTGCCGGGGTGCGTTGCCAGCACCAGCCGAATCGCAAAGTCCTGCACGTGACGCGCAACGGGCACGCGCCGCACCAACTTTTGCATGCCCAGCACGTCCTCGCGCGTGAGCACGGCTTTGACCTTCACGTCTTGATCGGTCGTGGTGCGGTCGATGATGGTGTGCAGCTCCTCACGCGAGGGAAACGGCACCATCAGCTTGTGGAAGAAGCGATCGAGCTGGGCTTCGGGCAACGGGTAGGTGCCCTCCATTTCCAGCGGATTTTGCGTAGCAAGCACGAAATACGGTTCTTGAATCGTGTAGGTGGTGCGGCCCACGGTTACGCGGTGCTCTTGCATGGCTTCTAGCAAGGCGCTTTGCGTTTTGGGCGTGGCGCGGTTCACCTCGTCCGCCAAGACGATATTGGCGAACACCGGCCCCTTGCGGAACTCGAACTTGGAGGCGCCGCCTTGCGCCGACTCGTCGATCACCACCGTACCGATGATGTCGGCGGGCATTAGATCCGGGGTGAATTGGATGCGCGAGAACTCGAGCGCCAGCGACTCGGCCAGCGTGCGCACCAGCATGGTCTTACCCAAGCCAGGCACGCCTTCTAGCAGCGCGTGCGAGCCGGCCAACACACAAGTGATGACGCCGTCGACCACCTCGCGGTTTCCGACGATGACACGCCCGATTTCCTCGCGCAGCGTGCCGACGCGCTTGGTAAACGCCTGAACTTCTTCGCGCGCTTCTTCGACTGGCTCGCTCATGTTGGCTCTTTGAGAGGGGTCAGGGTGGTCAGGGGTCAGGGGTCAGTCGAGAGGCGGAGAGAGCGGAGAGAGCGGAGAGAGCGGAGAGCGGCCTTCAATCGCGCGGCCGGATTAGCTGAAAGTAGCGTCTGACGTAAAAACGGTAACCTGGCGGAATTTCGTCCTGGGTCATCACCTGCTCGGCCACGGTTTGATAGTCGGTGAAGACCTTTTGGTAGCCTTTGCCGACGAAGCCGCGCTCGGCCGCTCCGTAAATCACCTCGGCCGAGGCGGCGCCCTGGCCGCTGTCGACACCCGCGGCCGTAACGTCCTGCGTCTTACCCTCGAGCTTGGTCGGATCGCCGACGAGGTTTGCGTCGTGGCCATGGCCGGCGCCCTTGCCGACGCCTCCTCCGGGCGTGTCCGAATCGCCGTCCTTGCCAGCGCCCGGCGTGGAGCCCGGCATGGGCACGTCGATGCTGGGTCCGTCGCCCTGCCCGCGTGACAGGCGCAGCTGGCCGGGTTGCGCGCCGTTGCCGGGCTTGCCGCTTTGGCCCGGTTGCTTGGCGCCGCCGCGCGCGCGCTCACCGAACTTTTGCATGCGGTCCATTTGCTGTTTACCGCCCTTGCCTTGCTGGCGCAGCACCTCGCGTAGCTCTTGCAGGCGTTTGAGCATTTCTTTCTTTTGCTCGTCCGTCTGCTGCTGCTTGCCCATGCGGTTGACGTCTTCGGCGGCGGCCTCGAGGCTTTGGCCGGCGCCCTGCATGTCTTGCATCAGCTGGCGCGCTGCTTCTTGCAGCTGCTTGTCGAGCTCCGACAGCTTCTGTTGGCCGCGCTCGCCGCGCTCTTTGTCGCGGCCCAACCGCTCGAGCTTGCGCTTGTTTTCGGCCAGTTTCTGATCGGTTTTGGGGGAAGGTTCGCCCTGCTGCTTCTTCTTGAGCAGGCTTTGTTGCTCTTCTTCCAGCTCTTTGCGGCGTTGCTCGATACCCGCCATGCGCTCGCTCGACGCCGAGCTGGCTTTTTGCAGAGCGCTGCGCAACTTGTCGAGCTCGGCCTTGCTGGGCGGGTTCTGCTTCCTCTTCAAACGCTCGGCCAGCTCACGCAAGGCTTGCTCGGCGTCGGCCAAGCGCTTTTCGGACAGCGCCTGCGCGGCCGGCTTTGTCAGGCCGCTCTTTTCGAGCTCGCGTGCTAGCTCCTTCAGGCCGTCGTCCAGTGCTTCGCGCTCGAGCTCGCTCGACTCGGCCAACTCGCGCTCGAGTGAGCCCAAACGTTCGAATACCTCGCGGCGATCCATGCGGCGCGCGGCGATGTCTTCGACCAGTTGGTTGAAGCGCCGCGAGGCGGCCGAGACTTGCGGGTCGTCCGCGCCCTTCGCCAGCTCTTGCCCGATCTCACGAAACAGCTCGACGTCGTCGGCGCTGAGCAGAGCGGCCTGCACCTTCACGACGGGTGGCGGCACTTCGCGCAGGTGACGCACCTCGAGCATGGCGAGCCCCAGCAAGCCAAGCAGCAGCAGGGCGCTGGTGCCCAGCTCGCGCGGAATGCCGATGCGGGCGGCGCGCCCGGGCTCGAGCTTGGACGCTTGCTCGGCCGCGTCGGCGATGGCCGCCTGCATGAGCGGAGTTTGCTCGTCCGCCGGCAGGCGCGAGAAGGCCAGCGCGTTGGCGACCCGATCGTCCAAGCCGTGGTGCCGGTCTAGTGCCAGTGCACCCTCGAGCGGCGAGCGACGCGACCAGGCAGCGCGCACCGCCGCGGCTAACACGAAGGCCGCGGGTAGGAGCGCGCCCCACAACCAAGGCCGAGCCTGGTCGCCGGACAGCGGCAGCCCCTTGGCGGCGCCCAACACCAGCGCCACGTAGCCGATGGGCAAGGGCAGCGAGGCCGCAGCAGCCGTGAATGCGCGCCGCAGCTTGAGCCGGAAGCCTGCGCTACGCGCTGCCCGCTCAAGCCGCCCAAGCCCATCGTGGGGCACCGTTTGGTTCGCTTGGCTCATGGTCCCTAGACGAGCGAGCAACCCCTAGGCTTTGGTCGGGCCTCGGAATTGCTCCATCAGTAAAGCATCTTGAGGGGCTCGGCGCATGCAGAACGACCGACGCGCGGCTCCTGTTCCCGCTCCGTTCCCGTGGGCCTACTTCCGGCTCCAATCCACGAACGCGACGCCGATGGTGAAGCTACCGCTGACGTCGTTGGCGACCAGCTTGCCTCGCGACTGCAAGGTGAGCGGCGAAAGCCGCATGCGCGCGTCAACGCCGAACCACAAGCCGACGAGACCAAAGCTGTGCGCGAAGCGCAAGCCGAGGTCGGCGATGGGCGCCACTGCAGCCTGCCCAGAGTTGCCCTCGGGGTACGCCACCATCCACTCCGCACCGAAACGCAGCACGGCGCCAAAGCGCGCGTCGGGATTGAACGGCGCGCCGTAGGCAACGGCGCCTTCGAAATCCATGAACACCACTTGGCGCCCGCTGGAGGTGAAGCGAAACGCCTCACGGCCTCCAAGCAGCAGCGGCCCCACGCTACCCGCAAAGTCGAAGGCGGGGCCGATGGCCAGACCGATGTCATCGGAAACCAACTCGGTCTCGAAGCCGGCCGAGATACCGCCACCTCGCGCGTCGACTGCTCGCAGCGCGACCGGGTCAGCCGGCTGAACGCTGGCGGGTGGCGCGGGTGGCGGCCCCGCGCCGCGCTGCAACATGGGTTGGCCGGCGGCCACCGCTGAGGCTTCGGTCGTTTTCGGATCGGCGTCGGCTTTGCGCTCGGCGCCGTGCAGTTGGTTCTCCACGATGTCGACGACCTCGTCGACGAGCGAGGCGCGACCGACGATCGGGAAGCGCTGCCCGGCCCACTCGACCCACGCGCCGTCGGGCGTGCAGACGACCGCTGGCAGCTGCGCCGAACCGCCCTCACTTTCCACGAGCAGCAGAACGCGTGCGTCGAGCTCGTCGTAGGCGGCGCGGGAAAGCCGTGGGCAGCGATTCTGGACATGCTCGCCCGTCGCCAGGCCTGGGGCGCTTAGCAGCGACACGACGGAGCCAGCAATGACGGCGTAAGCCCGCGCTTTAATTCGACTTTTACGTGCAGCCCACAATGCGCCCACCAAGCGCCGCAGTCTGCCAGAAAGGCCGGCTCAACCGAAGAAAATGCGCGGCGGGCCGCTCAGGTTGCGTGGGCCAGGCGACTAACGTACCAAGTAAGAGTCGCGCAAGCGGCGTGGTGAGCTCACACGCTGTGGCAATCGGGGATGGATCAATCGTTCGTACATAGCGCGCTCGGCCTGCCGGCCCCCGGTCGGCCGCTCGTGGACGCCTTTGCGCTCGAAAGCCCCGATGAGCTTTTGGCGCTGCTGTACCGACAAATGCGCGCGCTCGCCGGCCCCCGGCAAGATCTGGACGACCTGGTCCAGGCTGCCGCCGAGCGCGCCCTCAAAGCCCTCGAGCGCTTCGAAGGGCGCTCCTCGTTGTCGACCTTCACGTACGGCATCGTGTACCGCACCTTGCTCGATCAGCAACGCTGGTACCGCCGCTTCCAGCAACGCTTCTCGCTCGACTCGCGCGAGGAGCCCGACGCGCTGACGTTTCCGCGTTCGTCCGAAACCGATTTACGCGAGCTCCAGCGCGCGCGCCGGCTGTACGCGGCGCTCGACGAGCTGCCGAGCGAGAAGCGCGCCGCGCTGATTTTGCACGACCTCGAGGGCCTCGACGTCGCCGACGTCGCCGCCATTTCGGGCGCGAACGAGCGCACGGTGCGTTCGCGCCTGCGCGACGCTCATAAGAAGCTCGCCGAAATTCTCCGCAAAGATCCGCTGTTCGATCCAGAGGTGCCGGCATGAACGCGGCAGATTTGGCTCGGCTCGAGCTAGCGAAGCGCGCCTACGGGGCGGCGCAACCGAGCGACGCCGAAATTCAGACCGGTGTGCGACGCGCGCGCTTGTCGTTGACGCGGCCGAAGCCTCGCCGCGCTTGGTTCAGCAAGGGGCTGGTGTTCATCGTGCTGGCCATCGGCAGTTTGGCGTACGCCAAGCCGCACGCCATCGGCGAAATGGTCGAAAAGCTACTGCCGCGCGACACTGGCACGAACGGCAAGGGGCCGGCCGGCAGCAGCGCCCTCAGCGCTCCGCTCGAAGCCGCATCAAAGCTCGGCAATGGCGTGGCACGCAACAATACCGACGTGGTGAGCGCAAGCCCCACCTTCGAGCAGCCGACAGAGCTGACTGCGCCTTCCACTCCGCTGAACGGCCAGCTCGTGGCGCCGAACAAGGTTACCTCAGCTCGAGCGTTGACGAGCACGCCGAACGACGGCGCAAACGGCAGCACTGGCGCGAACGGCACGTCGAGGCCGGCCGGCCCTGCCGTGTCGAGCGCCGTTACCACCAGCCCGGCAGGTGCCGCAGCGCGCGCCAAAGCAGGCGCTGAAGGCGCCGCAACGTCGGTTACGGATTGGGGTCGCGTAGGGCAAGCCTTGGCGCGTGGCGACGAAACCGCGGCGCTTTCTGCGCTTAGAGAGCTTTCTGAAAGCGACGACCAGCGCACGCGCGACAAGGCCGACTTGGGACGCGCGCAGCTGTTCATGGCGCACGGCGACCCCGACAAGGCTTGCGCGCTGGCTCGCACGCTCACGAACCGCCGCGCCGGCAGCCGTATCGAACGCCAAGCGCAACTACTGCTGAAGAGCTGCAAGCGCTAGCGACGCGGCGGCGGCTCCGCCGATCGTTGCCCAAGCGTGCGACGCCAAGTAGCGACTGATTTGACGCAAACAATGCCCACCGATTCGAAGCCCTGGTCCGGCCTGCGCCTCACTTACGGTATTACGCCGCCCAAGCTCGTGACAGCCGAGGAGCGTCGGCGCGAGATTGCGGCGCTGCAAGCCGAGCGGATTGGGCGCCTGCCAATCGATGCGTTGGTCGTCTACGATTTGCAAGACGAGTCGACGCGGACCGACGCGAAGCGGCCGTTTCCATTTCTGCAGGCGATCGACCCGCTCGACTACGCCTACGACTACCTGGGCAACGTCCCACTACCCAAAATCGTGTACCGCTCCGTGTCGGGCATGCAGGCGCCGGAACTCACGGCCTGGTTGCGTCGCCTCCACGGATTGGGCGGCGCCGCCGTGCTGGTCGGTGCGCCGTCGAAGACGCAAGCCGTGAGCCTCAAGCTCTCCGACGCGTATCGCACGCGGCTTAGCCACGTGGCGGAGGTGGCGCTCGGGGGCGTGGCGATCGCCGAACGGCACGAGACGCGCGGTGCGGAAGACGAACGCCTTCTGAACAAAGCCGACCAGGGCGCGAGCTTCTTCATCACGCAGGCCGTGTACTCCGTGACGGCGAGTAAAAACCTGCTGAGCGACTTGTACTACCGCTGCCGTGAGGCGGGACGTCCGCTGCCGCCGCTGCTCGTCACGCTGAGCCCCTGCGGTTCGAAGAAAACGCTCGAGTTCATGGCGTGGCTCGGCATTTCGGTGCCACGTTGGCTGCAAAATGAGCTGCTCCACGCCAGCGACATCCTGACCAAGTCGCTCGAACACTGCGAGGCAGCCTTTGCCGAGCTGCACGAGTTCGCGGTCGAAAAGCGCATTCCCCTGGGCTGCAACGTAGAGAGCGTCTCGCTCCAGAAGGCCGAGATCGAGGCTTCGGTCGAGCTCGTGCAGCGCGTCGCGCGACGCCTCGGCCGAGGCGCAAGCTAGCCGAACGCGGCCGATACGTTGAGCACGCATGTCGCCGGCATCGGGCCCAGGTACCGTGAGGCAGGTGTGTCGCCCCGCAAGTCAGCGCCTACGGCCCGGGCGCGAGCCTAAGCAGCGGCTTGTCCTTACGGACGCTGTCCTTGACGATGCTCTCATAGAGGCCGACCAGGCGACGTTTGTCGTCGGCAACTCGGACACGGGCGGGTGCCCTGAACACGCCTTGGGCGCACGCCTCGAGGATCGTCAGCATCCCGGTGAAGCCTTGTGGCGTGTAAGTCTCCAGAACGTCAGCGGGCAATACCTGCGGCAGTTCGATGCTCGCCCGCCCTAGCTCGAGACAGAATCCGTAGACCACCTGCGGTCGATCCCGCGTCGAATCCCGTGCGTAGTCGAGCGCGGAACCCGGCGCTTTGCCATAGGTTCGATAGATGTCCCCGGCGCGGTAGGTCATGGAATCGACGGACATTCCCCCACTGGTCGTGTCTGACCCAACATCGGACATCGCTCGCGCCGTGGCAGCTCCGATGCTCGCGAGCTTCGCGAGGTCATCGGCTGGCATGAAGTCGTGTTGAAGGGACTTCAGATGCTGCGACGGAGCGTGTCCCCACGAGTAGAGGACCATTTGCGCGTTCATGTGCAGGTCGATCATGCATTCGAAGGGGTACATCGAGAGCAGTCGGTCCACGTTTTTGCTCTCGATTTCGGAAAGTGGCGACGGGCCTCGGTAGGTCTCGTGGGACGGGAGAGACGGTCCAACATGAGGCGCCGGGCTCAAGGAGCCGGTTTGCTGGACGCCATGATTGGCGGGCAGGGGGAAGTTGCGGTTCAGATCGACACCAACCCAGGGTGGCTCGATGGACGTGCCGTTCTTGCGGCCCATGTTGAACGCGTTGGCCTGATTGCTTAGCACGTGCTCGCGACCGTCGGGGTTTGCCAAGGGCAGAACGACGATGTCGAGGCTTTGCCGGATGCTGTCGAGCACGCTCAGCGGCCACGTCTTGATGACTCGAGTGTTACTGCCTTGCGTGATGTTCCAATCCCCCGGCGTGAAGGCTAGCCGTTCGACGAAGTCGACTAGAATATCGGGAAGCATGAGTTCGTTGCCGTGCAGGCCGGCCAAGAGCAACACCGCTGGGCGGCGTAGGAAGTTTCCACCGAAGCGCAGTCGCAGGGCGCCGATGGGTTGGCCCCCTTGCGACGGCTGGAGCGCGATGTAGTGGGCGAAGGACGCCTGGGTTTGGGCATACCATCTCAAGCAGTCATTGATGGTTTGTGCTGTGCGATACATTTAGCCGCCTGACTCTGAGCGGTAGCTTTCTTGCGCGGCCGCCTGCAACCGAGCGAGCGCCTCTTCGCGACTCATGATCCACTCGGCCGGGACGCTCAGGTCCACGAGGCCCTCGATGACGACCACGGCCCCAGCTGAGACGATGGGCTCGATCTGATCCGGCCGTAGAATGACCCGCTCGATCCAGCTGCCGTCGGCACGCGGCTCCCTGGGGAGCTGCGCTTCTAGCTGCAGGTACGCTAGCTGATCGTGAACGTCGTGAAATGCCACGATGCCCGCTCGATAGAGAACCTTCGCCGGTTGCTCGTGCAATGTCATGGGGCCTCCGCCGGGCAGCATACGCGACCAGGTCGCCGCTTCCCCCCTAGTCATTTCGCCATCTGCCCGCACCAGCATCAGCCCGAGCAGTGCTTCGTCCGGCTTCACTGCAGTCAGCCGACAGACCTTCGTTGCAGAGTCGCGTCCGACTCCCGCCCTCGACCGTTTCTGTAAAAACGGCGGGAGCCGGCGGGTCACGGTGGCGGCGGCAACGGCAAGGTCGTTGCCGCGCACACGCTCACTGGCTCGACGCCGGCGAATAAGATCCCCCCCCACCCTGCCTTTACCGTTTCCACGCTACCTAGAGAGTTAGTCGTCGGCGCGCAGGCAAATGAGCAGTGGGTCGCTCAGATTTATCGCGTCACGGCTTACGGCTGGCGCGACAGGTGACCTGGGCCGCGAGCGCCGTTGCTGCAGCGCGACGGGCTTGCGGCGGCGCCTTCTTGCCCGTCAAGGGCGCGAGTTGCTGCGCCAGGCTCGGCTGCGCCAAACGCCCGAGCGACATCACCGCGCTGGTCGCAATCAGCTGCGCATCTGGGCTTGCCAGCGGATCTGCAAGCTTTTTGGCGAACGCGGCCAGCACGTCGGCAGAGTCGTCGTCACACAGCGCGCCGAGCGCGCGGGCGGCTTCGGCTCGCACCTCGGGCCACTCTTCGGCGTCGACCAGGCGATCGCGGATGCGAGAGGCGACGCCGCCGGCGCGCCGCTCGCCCAGCGCGCGAATACTGCGCGCGCGCACCATCGCCGAGTCATCACTAAGCGCTTTGGCCAGCGGCTGGTCGAGCGTGCGCCCCGCTGGGTAGTGCGCCAGCGCGTCAGCGGCGGACGCGCGCACCAACGGCCATTGATCTTGCTCGAGCGTGGCCGTGAGCGCCTGACTGGCGAACGCACCCTGCGGCGCCGCGAGCGCGTGCACCGAAGCCTCACGCACCCGCACGTCTCTATCCGCGAGCGCCGTCAGCAGCTCGCTTTGGAATTTTTGCGGCTCTTGCACCAACTTGAGCGCGGCAGCGCGCACGTGCGGATCCGGGTCGCTTGCCAACGCCTGCCGGAAAGCGGCGTCGGCTTCGGGGCTGACACGGCTCAGCACCGAGGTGGGGCCCAACAACAAGTAGCGCGCGCGAAACTCCGGTGCACTGCCAGCGACCCGCGCCAACGCCGCGCCCGCCTCTGGCTGATAGCGCGGCGCCAAATCGCCCAGCGCGCGCAGCAAGTCGATGAGCGCGGCGGAAGGGGTCGCTGGGTCTGCCAAAGCCGCACGCACGGACTTGGAAGCGGCTTCGGTGCGGGCTGCTTGCGCCAGCGCGGTGCGCAGCAAGCGGCGGCGACCGACGGTTTTCTCGTCCATCAATGGGATGAACGCCGCCACGGCGCGCGCCGGATCAGTCAGGGTGAGCTCGGCTACCAACAGCGGCATCAGCCTTTTATCGGTCTTGTCGACTTTGCCAAGTGCTTGCGCCAAAGCTTCGCCGCCAGCGGCACCGCAACGCGAAAGCCGGTTCCGAGCGTGCTTCACCTGCGCGTCGATTTTACCGATCAACGCGGCCACGTACACAGGCGCGCTGGTTTCGCAGGGCGCTTGATCCAAGACCGCCAGCGCGACGCGCTTGCCGCCTTCGTCGAGCCCGGGGAACGCTTGTGAGACTGCCGTGAACGCCGCTGGGCCGCCCGCGACGAGCAGCGCCTTAGCGGCTTCGGCGCGTTGCCCGCCGCCTGCCAAAGTGGCGACCAGCGCGGGCAGCTCGCTCGGGGCAAACTCACTCACCACCGACAGCTCGGCCACGCTCACCTTGGCCGCCTTGTTCGAGTCGAAGGCCGAGTCGAGCACCAGCGCAAGGCAGCTGGACTGCAGCGCCGGTTCTAGCGCGATGCGGTAGCGCGCACCCGGGTTCTTCCAAGCGTCCTCCGGCAACGTGACCTCGACCACGTCGCGTGGCCCAGCGATAAACAGGCGTTCGGGCGCCGCGCCATCGGCCAGGGCCGCGAGCTTCGGGCGAATCGTGATTTCGAGCCCAGAGATGGGCAGCTCGGGCGGAGCGTGCATGACCACGAACTCGCCCTTGCCGGCGCCGCCCACATCCTCGGACCAGGTCGTTTCAGGGTCGCCGTCGGTCAAGGCTTGCGGCGCGCCAATGGCGCTGGATGCCGCCAACGCCGACAGGACCGACCGCGCCGCGTGGCTCGGCTGGTCGTCGGACAGGCGACTGGCTTTGACTTGGCGCGCCCGATCACGCTCGGCGACGCTTAGCCGCTGCACTTTAGCAGCGTGCAGCTCCAGGTCCTGGGGGTTCAGCAGCCGCGGCGCCAAAATGGTGGGGCGCCCACACAACGACACGCCTTCGTTTTGCTCGCCGACCAACACACGCCGAGTGCCGTCGGCTTCTGCCTCGGACACTTGCACCATCGGCCCAGCGCGCAGGCCGTCTTGACCCGTGAGCAAGCCGACTAGCCCACTGAACACAATTTTCGGAGGGCCGCCTGCCAGCGGCGCTGCCACGACGGCTTGAAATGTGCGCGCCTTGTCCGTAACCGTCACCACGACGGCGCGACGCCCAGCGCCGAGCGATACTACTTCGGCGCGCGGGGCCTTGCCGCGCAGCTCCGCAGGCAGGCCGAGCGGAATCACGCTGCCTGTACACGGCGCGGCCGCGCAAGTTGCCGCTACCAACTCGCCCTGCGCGACGAACACGCTGAGCGCCTGTTGCCCAGTGCCGGCGGGCGCGTGCACCGGAAGCGGCGCGTCCGCGTGAGCTTTACCGGCGGCGCCACAGAGCGCCCCCAAAACTAGAGCCTGAAACGACGCCGCCCGAAGCGAAAAAGCAGCCACCGCCGCAGTCTAGCCAATCCCCCGCAGGTCAGCAGCAACGGCGCGGGTTTTTCCTCGGGAGCCCGACTCACTTAATGGTAAGGAGGGCCACCGATGAAGCAGCAGCAACCGTACAGTTTGGTCACTGGAGCGAATGGCTTTTTGGGCGCCACGCTGGTGCGAAAACTGCTGGAGCGCGGCGAGCGCGTGAAGGCGTTCGTGCGACCCGAGACGAATCTCAGCTCGCTCGAGGGTTTGCCTCCAGACCGCATGCTGCTCTCCGTCGGCAACATCATGTCGGAAGGCAGCGTGTACCGCGCCTTGACCAACGTGAACCGCGTCTATCACACAGCCGCAAACTTCAAGCTGTGGGACAAGAACCCCGAGCTCGTGATCGGCCCCGCCGAGGTCGGCACCCAGCACGTGCTCCGCGCCGCCAAGGCGCGCGGCGTCGAGAAAATCGTCGTCACCAGCAGCGTCGCGGTGCTGGGCACCACCCAAGGCGACGAAATGGACGAGTCGCACGAGCTGAACTTGCGCGACCCAGAAGCGTACGTGCAAGCCAAGCTCAAGCAGGCCGAGGTCGTCGCCGCCGCGGTCGAAGAAGGCGCGCCGATCGTGAGCGTGCTGCCCGGCACCATCGCTGGCCCCGGTGATCGCAAGCCGACGCCCAACGGGCAAATGCTGCTGCGCTACTTGAAGTTCTGGCCCTCACTTCCCTTCCCGGTCGTGGACGGTGGCCTCAACATCGTGGACGTCGAAGACGTCGCGCTTGGCCACATTTTGGCGATGGAAAAGGGCGTCGTCGGCGAGCAATATATCCTGGGCGGCGACAACCTCACCTTCAAGCAAATCTTCGAAA
>JAYUYU010000574.1:0-11768 GCA_043752365.1 Myxococcales bacterium
AACCCGGAAGAGTGGCGCAAAATCATGGCCGTCAATTTGGATGGCCCGTACCACCTGAGCCGTGAATGGGTGCCCAGCATGCGCGAGCGCCGTTGGGGCCGCATCATCAACATGTGCTCGGTGGCCATGAAGACCGGCGGGCTAACGGCCGGCACCGCCTACACCGCCTCGAAGGGCGCGCTCGGCGGCCTCACTTTTTCGCTAGCGCGAGAGCTTGCGCCTCACGGCGTCACCGTCAACGCCCTGGCACCGGCCTACGTGAGGACGAAAATGATCACCGAGCAGCTGACCGAAGAGCAGCGGCAAGCAACGCTCAAGCAGATTCCGGTCGGTCGCTTCTGCGAGCCGGAAGAAATCGCGCATGCGGTGGTGTTCCTGGCCTCACCGTTGGCCGGCTTCATCACGGGCGAACTATTGGACATCAACGGTGGTCTGCACCTGGATTGAGCAATGGCCGACCTATCATCCTCAGCGGTTTTGGCCGGAAAAGTAGCGTTCGTCGCTGGTGGCACGGGCGTGATTGGCGAAGCCGTGGCGCGCGGTTTGGCTCGCGCTGGAGCAAGGGTCGCGGTGGGCGGCCCCGAGGACGCACGGCTGCTCGAAGTGACGAGCGGCCTGGTCAAGGGCGGCTTCGAAGCGCGTGCTGTACCGTTCGACGCGCGGTCCGTGAAGGACATCGGTCGCGCCGTCGACTCCGTGTGCGACCAGTTTGGTCGCTGCGATATCTTGGTCAACTCGGTCGGCATTCACCGCGAGCAGCTGCTGCTCGAAGCGACGGAGGACAGCTACGACAGCGTGATCGCGCTCAATCTCAAGGCCGCTATGTTCTTGGGCCAAGCGGTCGCGCGTCGCCAAGTCCAAACCGGGCAGGGCGGCAAGCAAGTGCACCTGTTGAGTGTGCGGGCCAAGCTGGCACTGCAAGGCAAAGGCTATTCGTCGTACACGTCGAGCAAGGGCGGCCTGGCGATGCTGGTGAAACAGCACGCAGTCGAGCTCGCTCAGTACCGCATCAACGTGAATGGCGTCGCGCCCACCTTCGTCAAGAGCGACATGGCCCAGCATTTGCTGGCAGATCCAGTCGCGAGCGCCAAATTGCTCGAGCGCATTCCGATGGGCCGCGTCGCCGACCCCGAAGACGTCGTCGGCCCGGTGCTGTTCTTTTGCGGCCCCGGCTCCGAGTTCGTAACCGGCCAAATCCTCTACGTCGACGGAGGCCTCACCGCATGCCAATGACCGAACCCAGATTCACAGGGAGATCGGGAGATCGGGAGTCGTGCGAGGTCGAGCAGCGCATTCTTCGTTCGGAGGCCGAACGAAAAATCGTCGCCTCGGGGGCTTCCGACTCGTGGGGGGTAGACGGCGCAGGATCCGCGGACGGCAGTGCGGACCCCAAAATTCACGTTCGCACGACTCCCGATCTCCCGATCTCCTGTGAAAATTCTCGAGACTCACGGCTGCTGCACGACAGCGGACAGAGACTGACATGACCAAGAAACTGCAAAACTTCATCAACGGCGAGCTGGTCGACAGCGCTACATCGCGCTTTGGCAGCGTCTTCGATCCGGCGCGCGGCGTCGAGGCGAGCCAGGTGCCGATGTCGACGGCCGGCGACGTCGCTGTTGCCGTTGCTGCCGCCAAGCAGGCGCTCGACGGCTGGTCGGCAACGCCGTCGGTTCGCCGGGCGCGCATCATGTTCAACCTCAAGAGCTTGATTGACAAGCACATGGACGAGCTTGCGGGGCTGGTCACGGCCGAGCACGGCAAAGTGCTCGACGACGCGCGTGGCTCGGTCACGCGCGGCATGGAAGTCGTAGAATTTGCCGCGGGAATTCCGCAACTTTTGAAGGGCGATTACACCGAAGGCGTGGCGCGCGGCGTCGACAGCTGGTCGTTCCGACAGCCGCTGGGCGTGTGCGCCGGCATTGGTCCGTTCAACTTCCCGGCCATGATTCCGATGTGGATGGCGCCAGTCGCGATCGCCTGCGGCAACACTTTCGTGATGAAGCCGTCGGAGCGCGTGCCCTCGTTGTCGCTGCGGCTGGCGCAGTTGTGGACCGAAGCCGGGCTACCGCCGGGCGTGTTCAACGTGGTGAACGGCGACAAGGAAGTCGTGGATGCGTTCATCGAGCACCCGGACATTGCGGCCATCAGCTTGGTCGGCTCGACGCCCGTTGCCGAAAACGTGTACCAGCGCTCCACCCGCGCCGGCAAGCGCGTCCAGTGCCTGGGCGGCGCGAAGAATCACATGATCGTGATGCCCGACGCCGACTTGAACCATACGGTCGACGCCTTGATGGGCGCCGCCTACGGTTCGGCCGGCGAGCGTTGCATGGCAATCTCGGTCGCGGTCACGGTGGGAACCGAGACGGGCGACCGCCTGGTCGAGGCGCTCATCCCCAAGGTGAAGGGCCTCAAGATTGGTCCCGGAACCGCCCCGGGCATGGACATGGGTCCGCTCGTGACGAAGCCGCACCTCGAGAAGGTTTCCGGCTACGTCGACCTGGGCGTCAAAGAAGGCGCCAAGCTGCTGGTCGACGGCCGCGGCCTGCGCGTCACCGGGGCCGAAAGCGGCTTCTTCCTAGGCGGTTGCCTGTTCGATCACGTCACGGCCGAGATGAAAATCTACCAAGAAGAGATCTTCGGCCCCGTTTTGGCCATCGTGCGCGTGCCAACGCTGGACGCCGCCATCCAATTGGTGAATGCCCACCGCTATGGCAACGGAGGCGCGATCTTCACGACCAGCGGCGAGGCCGCCGACGAGTTCACGAAGAAGATCCAAATCGGCATGGTGGGCGTGAACGTGCCTATCCCGGTGCCGATGGCCTTCCACAGCTTTGGTGGTTGGAAAGGCTCGTTGTTCGGCGATCACTACATGCACGGCCCCGAGGGCGTGCGTTTCTTCACGCGCATGAAGACCGTCACGTCTCGCTGGCCGCGGGGTGCCAGCGCCGGGGCAAGCTTCGCGATGCCCACGGTGAAGTGAAGCAATGAGAAAAAACGCCGCCGCGTATCCCGAGACTTACGACCAGCTGGAAAAAGCCATCATCGAGCAATTTCCCAGCCTGAGTAAGCGCCTGCAGCAGATTGCCAGCCACGCGCTCGACAATCCCAGCGAGCTGGCTCTCGAGACCATCGCGGCGGTGTCGCAGCGCGCGGGCGTGCAACCATCGAGCTTGATTCGCTTCGCCAAGGTGTTCGGCTTCTCGGGCTACAGCGACATGCAGCGCGTGTTCCGGCTACGCCTGACCGACGCCATGCCCGACTACAAGGAACGCCTCAAGTCGCTGAGCGGCAACGAAGTGCAAGGCGAGGACGCCAAGGACGTCAACGCGCTGCTCGAGCAGTTCGTCGAGGCAGACGTGGTCGGCCTACGCCGCTTGCAGCAAAACAAGCGCCTGGGCACCCTGTTGGACCAGGCGTTCAAGCTGATCACCGACTCGGAAACCGTGTACGTGGTGGCGCACCGTCGCTCGTTCCCCATCGCCTGCTATTTGGCCTATGCGCTGAGCCAAATGAACGTGCGCAACGTGCTGGTCGACGGTGTCGGCGGCATGTTCATGCAGCAGGTCGGCCACGCCACCAACCGCGACGTCATCATCGCCATCAGCTCCAAAGCGTACTCGCCCGATGTCGCTCAAGTCGTGCGTGATTCCAAGCAACGCGGCGTTAAAATCATCGCCATGACGGACAGCCCGCTCAGTCCACTCGCCGAGCACGCCGACGTCAGCCTCGAAGTGCAGCAAGCCGCCGTCGGCTTGTTCCGCTCACTCGCCGTAACCATGACCCTGGCGGTCACGTTGATCGTTGGGTTGGGTCGCGCGGTAGAAGCGAAGCGTACCGGCAACGGCAAGCGTTCGAAGCGCTCCTGAGCTCACGCTGACAAGCGCGCCCCAAGGGGTGCGGAGCGAGCTGTCTGTCGTGGCGCGGCGCGGCGCGGTAAGCGGTGGCCCAACCTGGCTCAACGCGTTGCGCTAAATTCCGCAGATTTGAGCGTCGCCGTTGGCACTGGGTTTGCTAGTAGGGTTGGTATGTCGAACAACCGGGTGGGACGTCTAGCGCGCTACCGCACGTCGGGCTCGCTTGCGCGGCCGCTGGGGCGCTGGGCACTCTCGGCACTGCTGTTGGGCGTCGGCTTTGCTGCCTGCGGAGGCAAGGCGACTGAAACTGGGGACGTCGCGAGGGCTGGGGCGTCGACGACGGTCAGGGGCGGCAGCGGCAGCGGGGGAAGCTCGCCAGGCGGCCCTTCGCGCGGTGGGCGACCCCAGGGGCCTGGGCCCGGCGGGCTAGCGGGCGAGGGGGTCGGCGGCCGTCGCGTGCCGGGCGGACCCGTTGGGCAGGCGGGTGATGGTGCCGCCGGCTGCGGCTTCGCTCAGGAGTGTGGAGGCTGCGACCAAGGGTTCGTGTCGGTGGTTTGCTCGTGGGGCAGCGTCGAGTTGCCTTGGGAGCAAGTGGTGAACGAACTCGGGAACGAGCCAGCGGCTGTGTGCAAGGCCGCCCAGCAACAGTACTCGGCCCCACAAAGCGCGGGCGGGGCCAGCGGTGCGAACGAGGGCGGGGCCGGCGGCGAAGGGCCGATTCTGCGCGGCCTGTGCGCAACCTACGTGGCGCCCGGCGGCGCCATCACTTCGTGCAACGACGGCTGCACCGAGACCGAGTACACGAACAAAGTGGGCGAATGCACTATCGGCGGCGAGTGTTGCGTGATGGCGGACGTCTGGTCCTGCGGAACTTGAAGGGGCGTGCTTTGCGGTACCACGGGTAGTGCTTCTCGACCGTTGCGACGACTAGGTGGTGTGCGCGCCGCTCGCCCGCGGCGCCCGCGTAGTAGCGTCGCGGCGGTTTGTCTCGCTCCAAAAGAACGGATGAAGCTTCGCGGTGGCCATGTTACCGCGTGTGACACATGCGGACTGCAAGGTTCTGGGGCGTGACCATGATCTCGGTGCTCGGTGTGAGCGTCGGAGTGTCGGCATGCGGTTCGAATGACGCAAAGCGAAAGGTGATGGGTACCGGCGACGCGGGGGCGGCAGGCGGCGGAGGTGAGGTTGGGGCAGACCCGGCTGGCGGCGCGGGCGCAACGCCGGCAAACGCTGGCACGGGGGGAGCGAACTCGGCGGGTGTAGGCGGCTTGGGGGCGGTCAGCTCAGGCGGTCTCGCCGGCGAGACCGCGGGTGGTGGCGCAGGCGGCGCGCCCGGCAGCGGTTATGCGAGCGAGCCCGTCGAGGGCGACACGTTCGCGAGTCCGCTGGGCAGCGACACTGAAAACGACTGCCTGGTCGAGGCGACGCCCTGCAAGACCATCACCTACGCCGCGAGCCAGGCCGCGCCCGAGCACACGGTATGGCTGGCCAGCGCGACGTTCACCAACGTCGATCAACCTCTGGCCGCGAGCGTGGTCGACGGCATCCGCGTTCGCGCTCGCGAGTTGGGCAAAGCCGTCTTGCAAGTGCGGCTTGCGCTCCTCGGAAGCCATCGAGTCGAAGGTTTAGTGGTGGACGGTGGTCCCTCGAACACCGGCAATCCAGGCATCGACGCGACTACGGGCACCGTCGTGCTCGAGGGCGTGGCCTTCAGCGGTCGGCTCACGACTGCGCTCAAGGTATCGGGCGACGCGGTCGTAACGGTCTTGCCTGGAGGGCTCACGGACTACGTCACCGACATCTTGGCTTACCCTGACTACCCCGGCTACGTCCCGTTCACCGAAGTGTTCGGCACCGCGCAGCTCACGCTGGCTGGGGGCACGTTTGGCGGCCCGGGCCTCGGTTATGGCGCGGCTTTGGCGCGGCTCAATTACGGCGCTGCCTTCGCGGTCCGAGGCGACGCCCGGCTCGTGGTCGACGGGGTCACGCTCAAGCTCCGAACGCGCGGCATCGGGCTGCAGCAAAACGCCTCCGTGCTGATCAAGAACAGCAGCTTGACCGCTATTGCAATGACGGAAGCCGGCTACGGCGTTTGGGCAATGAACAACGGCGGCGAGGCCAAGATAGAGATTGAAGGCTCGACCATCTCGGGTTTCAATCTTTCTAGCTCCGCGGCCATCGCCGTGCTCGACGACCCCCCAGAGCAATCGCAAGCCACCCTTCAGATTACCGACTCGACCTTGTCCAAGAATGGGTTCGGTGTCCTGGTCACCCCGCCGTGCTTCGCACAGATCACCCTCGACGCGGTCGAGATCACGGATAACTCGTTTGGCGGAGTATTCTGCCCCGGAAACTGCACGCTCAACATGAGCGGTGGCAGGGTGTCGGGCAACGCTGGCTATGCGCTCGAGACGTACTGGAGCTACTACGGGGGCTTGTACTTTGCCGGCCCCAACAAGGCGTATGACATCAAGTTGCGGGGCGTTACCATCGAAGACAACCGCAACCTCGTCGTCAACGGCAACACCAACACCGAAGCCAACTCGGGGATCACGCTGGCCGGTAGTGCGGCATCCGTGTTCGATCTCGGCACGGGCGCAGACCCGGGCGGCAACACCTTCGTCGGCAACAACACCGGAAACGCTACCTCCAATCTCAACGTCAAGGCGAACGCTGCCGTGGTCGTTTCAGCCGTTGGCAACACTTTCGACCCGAGCATTCAAACCGCGAGCGCGACGGGAACCTACGCGCTCGGCACGGCGCCCTGTAGCGCCGGCAGCTGCAACCTGATCGCGGGCGCGGGCGCGAACTACCGCGTAACGAGCGGTACACTGCGTCTCGCGGAGTAACAGCGGCGGCTGAAGCGCCTTAGCGCGCTACTGCTGAGTGCTCGGCTAGCGGCTGCGCGATGAGTCCGCAGCCCGCCGCTCGAGGCCGCTCTGCCTCGTTCACTTGTCGGGGTTTGGAATGCGCAAATCGCGGATGAAGCTGAGCAGGCCGTAGTACGAATCCAGGAAGGCGCGCAGGGTGCGGCGGGTGGCGCCGAAGGTGTCGAACTCGGCGGGCTTCATGCCTTTCGGATCGTAGGCGCGACGGAAGTCTTCGAATTGTTCGGACAGTTCCGTCAAGGCTTGCGCCGGCACGGGGTTGTCGATGCGCGACTGGACCGAGACGGTCGAGGCGTTGAACTTGCGCTGCCACTCGGGCGCAATCGTGAGGATGACGTCGCCGCCGACGAGCTCGGACCAGTGCAGGTGGTTGCGGTACGCGGCGGCCAATAGCCGCGTGCGGTAGCCGGACTGCTTGAAAGTCCTGAGCGCGTTTTTGAAGGTCGCGACACCGGCCCAGTCGAGCGTGCCGGGCGTCGGCACCTTGCCTTGCTTTTCGCACACGACCTTCAACCAATCGTCGAGACGACCGACCATCAGCGTGCAGACCGGCACCATGTTGGCCGTGGCATGCCCCGCGGCTTCGCGGCGCTTCAGGCCGCGTTCCACGGCGTCTGCGACTGCTACTGCCTGCGGAGCGGTGAACGAGACCGTGGCGTTCACGTTGACGCCCTGCGCCGTAACTTCTTCGATGGCGACGATGCCGGCCGCCGTCGCCGGAATTTTCACCATCAGGTTCGGTGCCAGCGTGACGAAGTGAAGCGCCTGCTTCACGAGCTCATCCGGGCTCTTGTGAAATTCCGCGTTCGTTTGAATCGACAGCCAGCCCTTCTTGCCACCGGACTGCTCGAAGGTGGGCATCAGCAATACGGCGGCCTTCACGGCCATTTCCTCGATCAACTTCCAGGCAATCTGCGCTTCGGTCCAGCTGGGCTGCGTCTGAAACAGCTCTTCGATGCGGCCTTTCCAGTCACCAAAGTCCGTTTTCAACACGTTGGCCACGATGGTCGGGTTGCTCGTCGCGCCCACCGCGCCATGCTCGAGCGCGTACTTCAGTTCACCCACGGCGCACGAGTCGTTCCAGAAGTCAGTGGGGGTCGTGCAGACCATTTCGTGCAGGGGGCTGCGGAACGTGGTGGACATACTCATTAGGAGAACATATATTCTATTAAATGCAAGGAGTAGAATAAAAATTCTACGCCGAGAAGACGAAACGTGGCCCCTTCCGTTGGGGTGGCGCCGACCTCCCAATCAAGGACTCGCATCATGGACACACTCCGTAAACCTCGCCGTGCCCTGACCGCTCTCGCCGTTTCGCTCTCGGCAGCCATTGCCAGCGTTGCCTCGCTCGGTTGCTCCAGCAGCGGCAGTAGCTTCGACGACGGTAGGGGCGGCTCTGGTAGCAGCCCTGTCGGTACCGGCGGCAACACGAACCCCGGCGGCGGCAGCGGCAACGTCAACCCCGCGCAAGCGACGGGCGGCAGCACGCAGGTCACCGGCGGCTCCGGCAGCGTGGGCGGTGCCGGCAGCGTGGCTGGTTCAGGCACCGGTGGCTCCGGCACCGTCGGCGGCTCTGGATCGACTGGCGGCAGCGGTGGTGGCGGCAATGATCCGGTGTGCCCCAAGCCCGCCGGCCAGATCTGCCACGAGTTCATCGCCAACGACAACGGCAAGAACCAGGTAAGTTACGTCAACGAGTTCAACGGCGAAACGTGGACCACCCCGGTCGGCTCGGGAGGCTTCAACTCGCCGCGCACGATCGAGATCGTCGACAACGTGAAGGCGGTTGGTGGCAAGGCAGTCTTGGTTAGCGTCAACACGGGCTACGTGGAGTTTGACCTTTCCAACGGCGCCAAGCTGATCGAGGTCAAGGCGCAAAACACCAGCGGTGTCACTGGCGCTTGTCGCTTGGCCGACGGCACGACGGCTCTTGGCGTCGTCTCCAAGATTGTGATCATTCAGGCGAGTGGCATCCCGACCGCCGCTGGTTTCAACCTGCCGGTGGGTGACAACCTGCGCGCCATCAACCTGAACCGCGCGACGGGTGAGTACTGGCTGTCGAAGACCGAGACCGTTTACCGCCTGAGCGCCACGGGGCAGCAGCTTTGGTCGGCGAGCATGGGCGCTGGCACCAAGGGCTACGCCGTGTGGTGGCGTGAGGGCGGCGGAGCCTACGCCACGACCGGGGAACCGGCGCAAATCGTCGAAATCGACGCGAACAAGCAAATCGTGGCGACCATCGGCGGTCGCGACAACCCGGCCTTCGATGCCTACAAGCTCGACTTCTTTTCTGGCTTCGTGCGCACGGCCAACGGCAACTACGTCGTGGCCAACTGGCTCGGTCACTTGGGTGCCAACGCCGGCAAGGACACGCCCATGGTCATCGAGTTCGAGCCTGATGGCGCGTCCGGCAAGGTCGTTTGGACCTGGGGCAGCGTCAACGCGGGTCAACAGAGCATCACCAACGTGTTCGTGGTCCGCTGAGCGCGGGCATGACCAAAGCACCGCGACGGCTGCTGCTCAACGACGAGGGCAGCTCGGCCGTTCACTACCTCGATCTGGACGCACCGTCGCGCAGCTGGACCTTCGGAGGTCCGGGGCGCGACCTGCAGGTGATCGGTGGCGAGCGTGTGCTGCGCAGCACGCCAACTGGTTTCGTCGAGCTGGCGTTGGCCGATGGCCATTTGTTGCGCGAGGTCACGCTGCCGGGGTTGCCCGGGATCGAATCAGCGCGGCGTTTGCCGAACGGCAATACCGTGGTGCTCGGCAACGAAGACGAAGGCATTTTCGTGTGTGAGCTGGACTCGCGCGCGGCTCCCGTGGCGGGGCGGATGCTTGTCGGGGCGGGCCTCTCGAAGGGGCGGCTCGTGCGCCACACCGCCGACGACTCGCTGTTGTTCTGCTCCGAAACCGACGGCCAGCGCGTGATTCACGAAGCCACCTGGACGGGCGGCGTGAAGACCTTGTTTCGAATCCCCGAAGGCGTGGCTGCTGACAGCATGCTGAAGGCGGTCCGGGTCGCGAGCGGTCGAGTCGTGGTTTCGGCGGGCTATTCGGCCAGCTTGCTCGTGATCGACACGGCGCAGGGCGCGGTCGTGCAGACGATTGGCGGCAAGCTGCAGCCGGAACCAAAGGGTTTGCGGCGTTTGCTGTCGCCTCATTTTTTCTCCGGCTTTCAGCTGCTGCCGGGCGGCGAGTACCTGCTGGCCAACTGGCAAGGTCACGGTCCGTCACATGCGGCCGACGGCTATCAAGTGCTGATGTACGACGCGAGCGGGCAGCTCGTTTGGAGCTTCGACCAAACCGAGTACCCACGCATGACGTCGCTCAACAACGTCATTGCACTGGATGGGCTCGATACTTCGCGCCTGCACGACGAGCGCAACGGCGTTATCGAAGCGCTGGTTTAGCGGGAGTTCTTGCTCGGGCGGGGCCTGTAAAGATCCACCAGCGCCGCTTCGTAAACGGTTCTGCTAGCGTCTTGCCTATGCCGATTCGCGAGCGAATTTGGGCCGGTTTGGTGGTTTCGTGCGCGCTCGTGGGAGGGACCGCCTGCGACGACGACAAAGAGCAAGCGGCCAAGCTGGCCGAGGTGCAGCGCATCGCCGACGAGAAGCTGAAAAAGGCCGAGCAAGCAGCGGCCGAAAAGGTCGCGGGCCTGCAAAAGCAACTCGACCAAATGAAGGCCGACGCGGAGACGCAGGCGGCCAAACTGAAGAGCGAAGCTGATCAAGCGATTGGCAAAGCGCAAGCCGACGCCGAAGAGCAAACCAAGGCGGCCGAGGAAGCGCTGAAGAAAGCGCGCGCGGCTTACAAGGCCGAAGGCTTGAACGAGCTTTCGCAGCTGAACAAGCAAGTGCAAGAAATCGCGGTCAAGTCCCAGAAGGCTTCGCCCAAGGTCAAGCCGCTGATTCAAAAGCAGATGCAGGACATCGTCAAACAACAGCAGGCGATCGCCAAAGACCTAGCGGCGTTCGACAAAGCCGCGCTCGACGGTTTGGCAGCCGCCAAGAGCAAGCTCGTACAAGACTTGGCAAAGATGAAGGGCATCATCGCCAGCATGAAGGCAAAGCTCGGCTAGCTCTTCCGACGCCTCCCGCCTCCCGCATCAAGCCTCCCGCCTCCTGCATCAAGCCTCCCGCCTCCCGTATCAAGCGGCCGGCGGCCGCTCCGCCGGCGGCCGCTCCGCCGCCGGCCGCCGGCCGCCCGCGCCCCCGAATGCCCTTCCGCTCCGCAAAAGTGACTTCGACCTCGAAGTGACTTTCGCGCGAGGTCGAAAAGTGACTTCGACCTCGAAGTGACTTTTGCGCGAGGTCGAAGAGTGACTTCGACCTCGAAGTGACTTTTGCGCGAGGTCGAAAAGTGACTTCGACCTCGAAGTGACTTTTGGGGCGCGGAACCCCTTCCAAGGTTTGGGGGTGACGCTCGTCTAATCAAAATGAGCTTTCGTGCGACGGCTTTCTGCGCGGTGGCGCTGATGTGTGCTTTCGAGGCGCGGGCGACGGGGGAGCTCCCCCCGGCGGCGCCCAGCGCCACCACGAGCTCGAGCGCCGGTCCGCGCGTGCTGGCGGACTTGAATCCGGACAACGACGAGCGGGTGGGGCCGCCGGAGCTCATCACCGACTGCGAAGACAAATTGCGCGCGCTGGGGGTGCTGTTCAAGTCCGCAGACTTGCCAGTGAAGGAGGGCAACGCCAAGCGTCCGACCTGTGGTGCTCCGCAAGCGGTGGTGTACCAGCGTGGGCCGGCGAAGGTTCGCTACAACTCTGCGCCCATCTTGAGCTGCGGAATGGCGCTCGGGCTGGCGCGCTTCGAGCAGGTGCTGAACGAAGAAGCGCAGCGGTATCTGGGGCAAGAGATCGCGCGCATCGAACACGGCGGCACCTACAATTGCCGCAAGATGGCGCGCTTCAAGTTGGTGAGTGAGCACGCTTACGCCAACGCAATCGACATACGCAGCGTGACCCTGAAGAACGGCCGGAACCTCAGCGTGCTCAAGACTTTCGGCAAGCTCGACGCCGAG
>JAYUYU010000575.1:0-4833 GCA_043752365.1 Myxococcales bacterium
GTTGTATGGCATCGACGTCATTCTCCACACCGACCACAGCGCCCGCAAACTGCTGCCTTGGGTAGACGGTCTGCTCGATGCAGGGGAGCGCCATTACAAAGCTCATGGCCGCCCACTCTACACGAGCCACATGCTAGACCTGAGCGAGGAGCCTGTGCACGAGAACATCGAGACCTGCAAGCGCTACCTGGAGCGCATGCACAAGCTCGACATGATCTTGGAGATAGAGCTCGGCGTGACGGGCGGCGAGGAAGACGGCGTGGACAATACCGATATTGACAACGCCAAGCTGTACACCCAGCCCGAGGAAGTCGCCTACGCCTACGAGCAACTGAGCAGTATCAGCCCCAACTTCACCGTGGCTGCGGCTTTTGGCAATGTACACGGCGTGTACAAGTCTGGCAACGTGGTGCTGACCCCCAAAATTCTCAAAAACTCCCAAGACCATATCCAGAAGAAATTTTCCACGGGCCACAATCCCGTGAATTTTGTCTTCCACGGCGGCTCAGGCTCGTCCAGGGCGGAGATCCGCGAGGGCATCAGCTATGGCGTGGTGAAGATGAACATCGACACCGACACGCAGTGGGCGTTCACCCACCCGGTCAAGAAGTTCATGGACGAGAAGTCGGCGTACCTGCAGGGCCAGCTCGGCAACCCCGAAGGTTCGGACAAGCCGAACAAGAAGCAAATCGATCCGCGCGGCTGGGTTCACCTCGGCGAAAAGGGCATGTGCGCCCGCCTCGTCGAAGCATTCAAGGACCTGAACTCTTTCGATCAGTTCGACTTGAGCTGAGCTGCTAACTGCGACGCTTGATGGCGCCCGCCCTCACCGGCGGGCGTCGTCGTTTTGTGCGCCAAGCCGCCTCTGACTAAAGTTCGCTGACGGTGCACTCACCTTCGCCGCGGAAGTGACCGATGGTGCGCGCCAGCGACGTGACGAACGCGCCTTGCGTGGCGGCGCCGAGGCCGGACGGGTCGTAGCAGGGCACCGGCTTTTCCGAGCAAGACTTGACGTTGAGCGCGGCGGCGTCCAGCTCTTCGAGCGTCACTTCGCCGTCGTCGTCCGCGTCAGCGGCGGCCAGCGTATCGAAGCGCAGTGAAGTGACAATGCTGGGGTCGGGTGAGGATTGCAGGCGGTCATAGTAGAGGTGGTCACCGTGGGTCGTGAGCTGCAACTCGACCTCGGCGTTGTTGGTGACGACGACGCCAGCTTCGTCCTTGCCGTCCTGCTCGGAGTGGCACTCTTGGTAGCGCGTGCCGATCGCGAAGCCCCAGGCAAAGTGCTTGCTGACGTCGCCCTTCGTGGCCGTGGCGTCCACGTAGAACGAGTAACCGGCGTCGAGCATCATCTGCTTGTCGTCGTCGGTGGCACTATCGCTCACGACCGTGTTGCGAGTGACGGGCGCGATTTCGTAGCTGACCGAAGCCCACGCTTTGGCTTCCACGCCCGGGAAGCTGACGATCGGTTTCACGCCCTTGACGTGGTTGTCGAACAGCAACGAGCCGTCCATCGAGGCCGCCAGGTGACCTTTGGCGTCCGCGACCTCGAGCTTTTGAAAATTGACCAGAAACTTCGCGTACTTCACGCTCCAACCGTCGACGAATCCGGAGATTTCCGACGAATCCGCCGGGATTTCGTCTTCGATGTATTCCTCACCCCAGGTCGTGAACGAAATACTGCCTTCACCGCCCGAGCCAGTCGGGTCGGACGTGCCGCAGCCGACGCTTAGGGCGCTGAACAGCGAGAGTGCGAACAAACTACGAACCTGGTTGGACGCAAACATCGCGCGACTCCTGTGAGGCTAGGGGCTCGAGAACGAAAACTTGTACGCAGACAGCTGAGTGACACCCAGCACGAAGGCCATCTGCGGCTGCGAGCCGGCGGGAAGGTCGGCGGGCGCGCCCGCGCTAGCGGCGTCGGCTTCGGTGAAGTCGACCAAGTCGAACCAAACCTGGGGGTTGACGATAACCGTTACGGTGCCGTCACCTTTCACCTCGGCCTCAGCGAATTCGCAGCCTTCGATGTGACCGTCGGCGGCGCTGTTCTCGATCGCCGATAAGTCGGCGACGGCTCGGAAGTAGCGTGCCGGCTCGCCTTCCCTCTCTGCCACGCCTTCGGCCACTGCCACGTGTCGTCCCACCTGCTGCTTGGCCGGCCCCGACGCAGCGGCGAAACTGAAGCGCGCCGAGCGGTAGGTACCGGTCACACCGTCGCCGTCCGGATACTCCGCAGCGCCACCCAACAGGTCCAAGCTGAACGACTCGAGCATTTGGCCCATGGCGCGGCCGGCCCGGTAGTGGCCGGGGTGGGCGTGGGCGGCGCCGAGGCCCAACACCCGCACGGCGTACCGCCAAGTGTCGTGCCGGGGCTGGTGTACGAGCGGCGGAGTGCCGTCGAAATAGTAGAAAGGACCGGCGGAAACGGCCGCTTTGGTCAGAGTTATGCTCCACCCCACGGCGCTGCTGAAGCGAGACGTTGCAACGTCGCTGACCTCGACGCGCGTGTGCAAGACCACCCGCCTGCCGGTGGTCGATGCCGAGTCCGAGCTACAGGCTTGCAAACTCACGGCGAGGCCCAGCCCGACCAAGCTGGCCGCCGCGCCAAGCCCGAGTGCAACGGTTCCTCGGCGCGCCACACTCTTCAGGCTCACGGCGGCCGAGTGTTTCGATTCTTGCGTCCGTTTGCTTTGCATGAGCCGCTTCCTCAAACGTAAAGCGAGAGCGACCAAAAGAACGTGCGCGGCGGCCCGACCGTGACGTGGCGAGTCGGCACCAGCGAGGCCGCGCCCGAGAACGCGGAGGCGTAGACGAACTCGCCGTCGTACCAAGCGGAATCGAACACGTTGAAGGCTTCGATGCCGGTCTCCAGCGGGCCCACGCGCAGTGAGACACGCGCGTCCGTCAAAAACACGTCGTGCCCTATTTCGGCGTACGGCAAAGGGCGATGCGCTAGGTAGGTGAAGGCCGCGCCGAAGTGCGACTTGATGTCGTGACCGAACGCTTTGCCCAACACTGGCGTGACGGCCAGGTCAGCACGCGCCACCACCTGCGGCACGTACGGCAGCAGGTCGCCCTCCGCATACTGCGCGTCGCTGCCCGAAAAAACGGCGCGAGTGTAGGTGAAGCTGGTGCTGGAAACGAGCCAATCCGTGGGCTGGGACAGCAAGTTGAGGCTAGCGCCGGTGCGGCTAGTGCCGGGCACGAGTTCGTTGCGCGCTGTCGACTGGTCGAAGACCAAGTCGTCGCTCAGCTGGGTGCGATAGGCGGCGACGGCGGACGAGAAGCGGCGACCGTCGCGAAAGCGCACGCCTGCTTCGTAAGACACGACGCGCGTGAACGGCGTAGTCTCACCCTCGCCCAAGCTGCGCGCTTGCGGCGAACGGAAACCTTCACCGTAGCTAACGAGAGCGTTCAGGCCTGGAAGCACCACGACGTCGAGCGTACCGCGCTTCGAAAGCTGCGCTCCGAGGGCCGAGCGAGCTTGCCCGGCGCTTTTTCCGCCCTTGTCTTCCGTCAGGTACGACAAGCCGTCGGCGCGCAGTCCGGCGCGCAGCGTGACGCGACGTAGCGGTCGCAAGCTGGCGTCGACGTAGCCGGCCACGTTGGTCGCGCGAACCTGCGCCTTGATGCCCGGGTCGGTGACCATGTCGTTGAAGCGCGCTAACCCCTGCTGCGATTGCTCGATGAAGTCGCTGCGCAGCGACAAGCCGGCGTCCAGCGAGTCGTGGTTGGAGAGCAGTCGCAGCTCACGCCGAAACGAGCCCGTGGCGCCGACGGTGGCGGCGTCGTTGCGCTGCTGCACCGAATCACCCGCGACAGGATCGATCAAAAACCCCGTAAAATTTGAGCGCAGCTTGAGCGAGCGCGCCACCACGTACGGCGCGATGGACCAGCTGGTTGGCTTGTGGGTGCCGACCGGCTCGTCTTCGCTCTTCAGCTCCAAGACCAGCTGGGCGCGCGACGAATAGCCGCCTTGCTTCGGGTCGTAGGTGCCAAGGCGATCGACCTTGCCACTTTCGATGTCGTCGAGTCGCAGCACGCCCGCCGAATCGAAGCGGCCTGCGTAGGCAGACGCCATCACGCGCCCGGTGACGCCGCTCCCGAAATCGTAGGTGGTTTGCCCCATGCCGGAGGCATGGCGGGCGGCACGCGACGGCCCAAAGCCGTTCGTGCTGGCGACCTCGAAAGCACCGAAGGTCGCGTCACTGGCGCCCGCCGGGTGATACGCCATGAAGTAGCGCCGCGCGCCGAAGCTCCCGAACGACGCCTTGGCCGTGACGCCCGGCTCCGTGTAGCCGAGCTTGAAGCGCATGCTACCGGCGACGGCAAAGTCGCCCTGCTCCGGATCGTAGTTGCCCGGCGTGGAGCGGATTTCTTGCACTAGCTCGGGAATGATGAAGTGCAGATCAGCGTAGCCTTGGCCGTGAATGTTGGAGACGTCGTTGACCGGCGCGCCAGCCGCCCAAATCTCGACGTCTTGACCGTGCACGGCGTCGAAGCCACGGAAGAAAATCTGCTGGGCTTTGCCTTCGCCACCATGCTGACTAACGAAAACGCCCGGCACAGTAAGCAGCAGCTCGGTCGCATCACGGTGCGGCGCCGCTACCAACACCGGCTTTTCGACTACGGTTTCTGACGCGCTGCGCGGAGGCGTCCTACCGCGAACGGTGATGGTCGTGCTCGGAGCCTTGGCGCCGCCGGGTGCGTCCACGGCGACCAGCTGCGGCTCTGACGCGGGCGCTGACGGGGGCGTCTGGGCGAAGGCCCCGCTCGAGCTGCTCAGGACTCCGGCCACGACGAAGCGGCGTCGGAGCAGTCGAGCAAAGCCGTGCG
>JAYUYU010000576.1:0-4826 GCA_043752365.1 Myxococcales bacterium
ACGGCGATCACGAACACCCCGTTGGCGATGGCGTGCGAGCGTTGGATGGTTTGCCACGCCGACAGCTGCGACGCGCCGTACTCGGCCTTCTCGGCCGGGTGCCAGCCAATGGCGGTCGGGTAAACGAGAATCTGCGAGCCCCTCAGCGCGGTGAGCCGTGCAGCTTCCGGGTACCACTGGTCCCAGCAAATCAACGTCCCCACGTTGGCCTCTGGCGTTTGGAAGGTCTTGAATCCGAGATCGCCCGGCGTGAAATAGTACTTCTCGTAGAACAGTGGATCGTCCGGAATGTGCATCTTGCGATACATGCCCAACGACTCGCCGTCCGGTCCGACGACGATCAGGCTGTTGTGATAGACGCCGGGCGCGCGCTTCTCGAACAACGGCACCACGATCGAGACGCCCAGCTCTTTGGCGCAGGCGCTGACGGCAACGCTGGTGGGTCCGGGAATCGGCTCAGCCAGGTCGAACAGCGCGGAGTCCTCGACTTGGCAGAAGTACGGAGACGCAAAAAGCTCCTGCAGACAGATGAGCTTGGCTCCGCGCGCGGCCGCTTCGCGCACGCGCTCCAGCGTCTTTTGCACGTGCTTGGTCTTGTCGTCGTCGACCGTGGTCTGCACGAGCCCAACTTTGATTTTGCCCGGTTTCATGGCGGGCGGAAGTTAGGCCCTGGCGGCCCTTCCGGCAAGGCACGGGTGCGATTTGCCGTGGCACCGCGCTCGGGTTATCAGGACCGTTCGCATGAAGGGCATCATCCTCGCCGGCGGCAGCGGAACACGTCTCTACCCGCTCACCCGGGTAGTCTCGAAGCAGCTGCTACCCGTCTATGACAAACCGATGATCTTTTACCCGCTCAGCGTGCTGATGCTGGCGGGTATCCGCGAGGTCTTGATCATCTCGACGCCGCAAGACTTGCCCCTGTTCGAGCGGTTGCTCGGCAGCGGTGAAGAGCTCGGCATGCGCTTCGTTTACGCGGTGCAGCCCGCGCCCAACGGGCTGGCGGAAGCCTTCATCATCGGCCGCGACTTCGTCGGTAGCGATTCGGTAGCGCTAGTGCTGGGCGACAACATCTTCTACGGCTCCGGCCTGCCCGACATGTTGCGCAAGGCCGCCAGCCTGACTCGGGGTTGTGTGCTGTTCGGGTACAAGGTCCAAGATCCGGAGCGCTACGGCGTGGCCGAGCTCGCGCCGGACGGCCGCGTCATCTCGATTGAAGAGAAGCCACAGCAGCCCAAATCCAACGTGGCTGTCACGGGTCTGTATTTCTACGACAACCAGGTGCTGGACATAGCGGCGGGTCTGAAACCGTCGCCGCGCGGCGAGCTCGAGATCACGGACGTGAATCGCGCCTACATCGAGCGCGGGCAAGCCACCGTCGAGCAAATGGGCCGCGGCATGGCCTGGCTCGACACCGGCACTCACGAGAGCTTGATCGAAGCCAGCGAGTTCGTGCACATCTTGGAGCGCCGGCAGGGTACCCGCATTGCTTGCATCGAAGAGATTGCCTTTCGAATGGGCTGGCTCGGCAAAGCGGAGCTTTTGAAACTGGCCGACACCTACGGCAAGAGTGAATACGGTGCGTACTTGCGCGCGTGCGCCAGTGAAACCTAAGGGCATCCGGCAGAGATCATGGAAATCATCGAGTTACCCCTAGCTGGCGCGAAGCTCATCCGACCGCGCGTCTTTGGCGACGCGCGCGGTTTCTTCTTCGAGAGCTACAGCGAAGCGCGCTACCGCGCGGCGGGCATTCCCCAAATTTGGGTGCAGGACAATCATTCGTCGTCCGTCCAGGGCACCCTACGCGGCCTGCACTACCAGTCGGCGCCTGGCCAAGCCAAGCTGGTGCGCGTCACGCGCGGCCGCATCTTCGACGCCATCGTCGACATTCGCCCGGACTCGGCGACGTTCGGCAAATGGCACGGCGAGCAAATCGACGCCGAGCAGCACTGCCAGCTCTACATTCCAGTCGGCTTCGCCCACGGCTTTTGCGTGCTCAGCGACATCGCCGAGGTGCAGTACAAGGTGAGCACCCCCTACGACGGCGCGACCGAGTGCGCTTTTCGCTGGAATGATCCGGAGGTCGGCGTGAAGTGGCCGCTGACCACGCCCATCCTGTCCGCGCGCGATCAGACGTCCGAAGTTTTCGCCGAGCTCAAGGCACGCCTGGGGGCTAGGCGATGACCCCAGCCGAACGCACTCCGCGAGCCCTGCTCGTGACCGGTGGGGCGGGCTTCATCGGCTCCGCTTTCATCCGCCGCTTGTTTCGTGACCCCAGTTTCCAGGGGAAAATCGTCAACCTGGATCTGCTCACCTACGCAGGTAACCCCGAGAACTTGGCAGGCGCGGTCGATGCGGCGCGCTACACGCTGGTGCGCGGCGACATCGGGGACCAACAGTTGGTCGACGGCCTGTGCGAACAGCACGGCATCGACGCAATCGTCAATTTTGCCGCCGAGAGCCACGTCGATCGCAGCATTTTGGGACCCGGCGTGTTCGTGCAAACGAACATCGTTGGCACCTACGCCTTGCTGGAAGTCGTGCGCAAGCGACCCAACATTCATTTTCACCACGTCTCTACCGACGAGGTCTACGGCTCGCTCGGCGAAACGGGGCTCTTCACCGAACGAACAGCGTACGATCCGAGCTCACCGTATTCGGCGTCAAAGGCGGCCTCGGACCACTTGGTGCGCGCGTACCAGCGCACCTACGGCATCTCGACCACAGTCTCGAACTGCAGCAACAACTACGGGCCGTATCACTTCCCCGAGAAGCTGATCCCGCTGATGATTTTGAACCTGTTCGAGGGCAAAGAGCTGCCAGTGTACGGCGACGGGCTCAATGTGCGCGACTGGCTGTTCGTCGACGATCACGCCGAGGCGCTCTGGGTCATTCTCACCTGCGGCAAAGTCGGCCAGACTTACAACGTGGGCGGCAACAACGAGTGGACCAACATCGCCATCGTGAAGCGGCTAATTGAGCTGGTCGCCGAGACCAAGGCAAAATCGCGCGCCGAGCTCGAAGGCTTGATCCGCTACGTGAAGGACCGTCCCGGCCATGATAGGCGTTACGCCATCGACTCGACCAAGCTGCAGACCGAGCTCGGCTGGCTACCGAAGCACAACTTGGACAGCGGACTGCGCGCCACCGTGAGTTGGTACGCCGAGAACGCGGCATGGGTCAGCGGTGTTCGTTCGGGCGCCTACCGCGAGTGGATCGACGCGAATTACGCCGCCCGCTGAGCCGTGGGCGTAGCCCCCCGCTCGACCAACTGTGCTATGCCCTGGGCCGGAATGCAGCCACGGCTCTCGTTCATCATCCCCTTCATGGATGAAGAAGACACGCTGCGGGAGCTCACCGACCGCATCGACCAAGCCGCGCGCGCTTGCTTGGGCCCCGCAGAGAGCTACGAGCTCGTGTTCATCGACGACGGCAGCCGCGACCAGTCCGTGCGCATCGTCGAACAGCTGGTCGCCGAGCGCCCCGAAGTGCGCCTGCTCGAGCTGCAGGGCAACTTCGGCAAAAGCGCCGCCTTGGCGGCCGGCTTTACCGAAGCGCGCGGGGAAGTCGTGTTCACGCTCGACGCCGACTTGCAAGACGACCCTAAAGAGATTGCACGCTTCCTGAGCAAGCTCGACGAAGGCTTCGATCTCGTCTCCGGCTACAAAGAGAAGCGGCACGACCCCTTCACCAAGGTGCTGCCGTCGCGCGTATTCAACGCCATGGTGCGCAACCTAACGGGCGTGCGCCTACACGACGTGAACTGCGGCTTCAAAGCCTACCGCGCCGTGGTGCTGAAGAACCTGCGCTTGTATGGCGAAATGCACCGCTTCGTCCCCGTCTTGGCGCACTGGAAGCGCTTCAAGATCGGTGAGATCGTCGTCGAGCACCACGCGCGTAAGTTCGGCAAAAGCAAGTTCGGCGGCGGCCGTTTTTTCCGCGGGCTGATGGACCTGCTGACGGTGTTCTTTTTGCTGAAGTACGAGCGCCGGCCGGCCCATTTCTTCGGCGGTGTCGGCGCGGTGATCTTGATGTCTGGTGTGGCGGTGCTCGGCTATCTGAGCCTGCTTTGGGTGATGGGGGAGCCTATCGGCACGCGGCCGCTGCTCATTTTGGGCGTGCTGGGCGTCGTGGTGGGCGTGCAAATTTTGGCTACGGGCCTGATCGCCGAGCTGATCGTGCATTTGGGTGCCGCGCAGGCCCCGTACGTGATCAAGCGCCGCGTGGAGCACGTGGTCGCGGGCAGCTCGAGCCTGAGTGCCAGCCAACAGCCGCAGGAGATCGCCTCGTGATCAGCAACGAGTATTTCGACCAATTTCAGACCGAGAAGTATCGCGCCAAAAACCCGGTCAAGCGCAAGCTCATCGGGCGCTTCGTCGACCGCGTAACCGAGCTATTTCACGAAGCTGGCGCTCCCAAGTCCGTGCTCGAAATTGGCGTGGGCGAAGGCTTTTTGTCCGGGCATCTTTCGGGCATTCACCCCAAGACCAAGTTCTCTGGGGTGGACATTCAAGCCAGCGACCTCGAGCTGTTGCGCGCCAAATTTCCGCATATCGAGGCGCACCAGGGCAGCATTTACGACCTGTCTTCGCTGCCGGGTGGTTACGATCTCGTCATGTGCGCCGAGGTGCTGGAGCATCTCGAGCGGCCCGAAGACGCGCTCGAGCAAATCGTCAAGCTGCGCCCCGCGCGCGTGCTGTTGACGGTGCCGCACGAGCCCTGGTTCAGGCTCAGCAACCTGGCGATGGGCAAGAACATCACGCGCTTCGGCAACGACATCGAGCACTGCAACCACTTCACGGTGGCTTCGTTCAGCAAGCTGCTGAGCA
>JAYUYU010000577.1:0-11740 GCA_043752365.1 Myxococcales bacterium
TCGATGGGCGTCGGCAGCTCACCCGCGCTGAGTGGAAGGTCGATGTCCAGCAGCGGCAAATCAGCGCCCGGAATCGGCAGGTTTCCGCTAGCACGCCGCGGAGACGGCAGCTCGAAGCTTGCGGCGCTTTGCGTCCTGGGTACGGCTGGCCGCGCCGGCAACCCGACACCCCCAGGGCCCTGCAGGTTTGCTGCAGGCATAGCTGGCAGGCCCACGTTGCCCGCCGCCAAGCCAACGCCCGGCATGGCAGGTAGGTTCGGCTGGCTCCGCGACACCGAGGGCAGATCGATGCCTCCCCGTTGCCGCGCGGCGGCCGGCAGCGCGGTCACACCCGCGCCTTCGCTCCCCATGTCGGGCAAGTCGAGCTCGATGCCCGTTGGTGCTTGATACGACGGAGCCGCGAGCGGAGCCGTCGCGCGGGGTGACGGCAAGTCCAAGCCGGACGTTCGACCCAGGCTGGGCAGCTCGAGATCGAAGCTGGAAGCGCGAGGCGGCTGTGGCGCGGGAGCGGGAGCGGGAGCGGGCGATTGCGGGCGCGGCGCCGAGACGGAAGGCAAATCGAGGCCGCCGGCCGGCGCTCGTCCGGCGACCGAAGGCAGGTCAGCCGATGGCTGCGCCGGCGCCGCTGCGCCGGGCCGAGGCACTGGCGGCCGCGCTGGAACCGGGGGGCGTGCTGGGGGGGCCGGCGGTTGCGGTTGCGGGGGTAGAGCGGGTCCGGCGAGGGCCGCGGGCGCGACGCCCATCATCGTGCCCTTCATCGCAGAGCGCGCGGGCGCGACGCCGAGCATGGTGCCCTTCAGCGGATGGGGTGGGGCCACGGCGGGCGGGGGTGCAGAATCGCCGACGCCCAGGACGTTGCCCAACACCGGGCTCGGACCGGTCTTGCGCGCATCGCCGGGAGGATCGACCTTGAACGAGGTGCCACACTTCGGGCAGCGCATTTTGAGCCCGCTCGAGGGGATCCTGCGCTCGTCCACCTGATAGGGAGCTTTGCAGCCCGGGCACTCGACTTTGAACATGTACCCTGAACCAGGTGTTCTAGCAGCACCTTCGGCCAAAACGAAACCGCCTATGCCCCGGACCGGCCGTTTTTTGCGCGGCAATCCTTCTTGGCGCCCTCGTTCGCGTCCTTCCGTGCTAACGGCGGCCCTGAAACCATGCAGCGCACCACCAGCGTCACTGTCGGTCTGCTTTTCGTCGCAGCGGTTGCGGCCATCGCCGTGCTTGGCCTGCGCCCGAAACGCGTGTCGGAGCCGACGCCGGCGCCCAAATCGAGCATCTCCGCGAGTCGCGTGGCAAGCGCTGCACCGAGCGGCAGCGCAGCACCCACAGCGGCTCCGGCCGACCTGGATGGTGGCAGCAGTGGCGAGGCGTCAGTTACTGAAGGCTTCGAGAATTTTCCGGACGGGGGGAAGGTGCCCGAGTTGCCGGCCAGCGCTCCGGCGCGCGTCGGCTTCGGGGCCGTCATCTTCGCCTACCGAGGCGCACAAAACGCGCCCGCCGACGCCCGCTCCAAAGAGGAAGCGAAGAAAAAGGCCGTAGAGACGATTGAGCTCGCGCAAAAAGACTTCGCCGCGGCCGTCGCCACGGGCGACAAGGGCTCCACCACGGACGCCGGCCGCTTGCCCCGTGGCGTGATTGAGCCCCCCGTCGAGTACGTGCTCTTCACGCTCGAGAAGGGGAAAGTCCACTTGGAGCCGATCGATACACCCAAAGGTTATTGGGTCGTGCGTCGTAACGAGTGACACGCTCGCGCCCGCGGGACTAAAGTCCCGAGGATCCCCCGGGATTCATGGTGAGCACGAGCAAGCCTCCTCAGGCGCAGGCCGCGCCGTCGGACTTGGCGCTGGTAACGTCGGTCATTCAGCGCCTGCGCGCGGAGCATGACGCCACCGAGTCGACCGCCGCCAAAGCCATCCTACTGCACGAGCTCGGAGTGTTGTCCGAAGCGCTGGGCGACGAAGCCGGTAGCGCACGCGACCAACTCGGCGCCGTTAACGCCGACCCGGACTTCCGCGAGCCGCTCGAGCGGCTGATCGCCATCATCGAGCGGCGACAGTCCTACAAGAATCTGGGCAAACTGCTGGAGCGCCTGGTGCGCGTCGCGGAGACACCCGAGGAGCGCGCGCGAGCCCTGCTCGACCAAGCCTCCTTTGCCAGTGACCACGAGGGCGACGACGGTACCGCCCGCATGCTGCTCGAGAACGCCGCGGACGAGTCGCAGGACGACGCTTCGCTTTGGTTGGCGCTCGAGCTCTCGGCTGGCAAGACCTCCGACGGCGAGCTGCGCGACCGCGCGCTGGCGGCGCGCGCCCGCCTCGCCGAAGACCCGCTATGGAAGCAGCTTTTGCTGATCGACTTGGGCGAGCTGCGCTCCGCGGGTGGTGAAAGCGTTTCGGCCGGGCAAGCCCTGGAAGAAGCAGTCGGGCTGGGCGACAGCGCCACCTTCGATGCCCTCGAAGCGCTGGCACAGTTCGCCAAAACCAACGGCGTCCCCGACGTCGAGGAGCGCGCGCTCGAGGCGCTGGCTGACGCAATCGCGCTTTCGCTTTCGAACCCGGCAGCTGCCGATAAAGTCGGGGTGCCGCGCTACAAGCGCTTTCCGGCGCAAGCGGCCTACGCCTGGCTGCTGGCGGCTGATCGCAAGCGTGGGCGCGGCGACTTGGCAGGCGCGACGGCGCTGGTCGACCAAGCGCTCGAGTTGCTGCCGAACGAGCCGGTCGTGGTTCGAGCCCGGCTGCATCTGGCCGAAGTAGCTGGAGACACGGCCACCGCCGCTCGACTTGCGAAGGCCGAGCTAGCACGCGGCGTGAAGGGCGACTTAGCCGCGGCCCTGCAGCTGCGCATCGCCGAAGCGGCAGCCGCTGAGGGCGATTCGGCGGGCGCACGCAACGCCATCGAGCAAGCCTTGGCGGCAGCGCCCTCCAGCATCCCTGCCCGCGCGCTGTACCTCGACATCTTGGGCGGCGGAGCCGACCCGCAAGCACTGGCAGCTGCACTCGAAGGCACCGCCGAGCACCTGCCGTCGGACGACGCCAAAGCTCGTCACTACCTGATGAGCGCCGAGGTGCTGGCGCGCGGAGCCGCCGACGCCCAGGGCGCCAAGCTAGCGCTGTCGCAGGCCGGGCTCTCCGGCGCGCAGCCCGCACTGGTGGGACGCCTGGCGCGGCTGCTGGCGGTGCTGACCGGCGACACGGCTTGGTACGAGGAAGCGACGCGGCGCTTGATGGCGCAAGGCGCCAGCGAAGGAGAATCTGCCGGACTTTGGCTGGAGCTTGGGCGAGCCCGAGCGCTGCGCGGCGATCGCGCCGGCGCGCTGGCAGCGTTTCAAAGCATCGCCAAGCTGCCCGACGGCGCGTGGCTCGGCAACGTACTCATCACGTGCGCCGCCCCGCTGATCGCAGGAGCCTCACGCGCTGAGCACGAGTCGGAGCTCAAAAGCGGCGTCGCCGAGCTCGACCAGCTGACACAGGTCGTTGGCGAGCAAAGCGAGTCGCGGGCTCGGGCTTTGGCGACGGTCTCGGCGGTGTTGCTGCGCGCGGCTGGCGATACCGCCGGCTACACCGAGCGCCTCGACGCCTTGCATCGAGCCGACGTAGGTGACTTGGTGGTTGCCCGCGCACTGTGCAAGCAGCGCCGCGACGCGGGTGACGTGCTAGGCGCCTGCCAGGTGCTGGAAGCGACGGCCGCAGTGCTGGGCGACGCAGACACGGACTTGGGCACCGCGCTGTGGCTCGAGGCGGGCCTGTTGCGTTTCCGCAACGGAGATCGCAAGAACGCGTTGGTCAGCTTCGAGCAAGCCGAGCAGCGCTCGGGAGCCGCCGCGGAACTGCTGACGCGGCTGGCTCGGCGCGCCGCGGCTCCGGATGACTTGGACGCCCGCCGCCAAGTGCTCGACTCCGCCGACACACAAGAGCGCGCCGTGGCAGCGCTCGAGCGGTTTGGCCTCGAATCGGGGCGCGATGGCAACGCCGCGGCTGGCGTGAACGCGCTCGACACCGTGACGGAGGATGGAACGCCCGACGAGGTGGCGACGGCTTTGACGCTCGGACGCGCGCTGTGGGGCGGCTCCACGCGCGACGTCGAGCGCCGCACGGAGGCCCTCAAGGAGCTTTCGAAGCGCAGCACCGCAGCAGCCGCGGCCTGCGGCGCCGCCCTGTTCGTTCTCGCGCTCAGCGGTGAAGCGGCGCTTGGCAGCCCCGAGCTGCTGGAAGCCGCTGCCAACTGGGCCGCCGCGGACGGTTCGACCGTAGCCGCGCTCGAGTGGCTGGCTGCTGCTTCTGCCGCCGATGACTTGTCCGCCGAAGTGCAGGCTCGAAGGACGCTCGCCGGCAGGGTTTCGGGCCCCAGCGCCGCAGCCTTGGCCGCCGGCTCGGACCTGGTGAGCTGGCTCGCCGGCATGGAGCTCGATCCACCCGCCGAGTCCGACGACCCCGCAGTGCGGCTCGCGAACCTGGAGCTGGCGGGGCCGGGCTGCGACCCGCGGCGACGCGCGGCCGCGCTGCTGGACGTCGGTGACCTGCTGGGCGCTGAAAGCATGCCGCTTTTGACCGCGCTGGCGGGCATGAACCAGCTGGCCTACGGCGACGTCACTCAAGCTCTCGAATCGTTCCGGCGTGTGGTCGACGCGCACCCCGAAGACATCGCAGCCTGGGAAGGCCTGCGCGCCGCAGCCGAAGCCAGCGGTGACCGCGGCACCCTGGCAGAAGCCTGCGCCGCGCTAGGCGACGCGGTCAGCGACTCGACGGCGGGCGGCAAGCTGTGGGCACAAACCGCCGCGATTCTGCTGGACGAGTTGAACGATCCGTCGCGCGGTGAGTTCGCGTTGTCACGCGCCGTGGAGCGCGACATCACGCAGGGCGAAGCCTTCGACCGCTTGTTCCGCATCGTGCGCAAGAAGAAGGACGACGAGCGGCTGCTGGACCTGATTTCGCGCCGCCTGGGCGTGGCCGAAGAGCCCGACGAAATCGTCAAGTTGTTTTGGGAACGCGCCCGCGTCCTGCGCGGCAAGGGCGATCGTGAGGGCGCGCTCGCGGCGCTCGAGAACGTGCGCATGCTCGAGCCAAACCACGTCGGCGCGCTGGCGCTTTCCGGCGAAATTTTCATCACCAACGGTCGCTTCGAGGAAGCCGCCAGTCACCTGGCAGAACTGGCGAGGCACCCCGAAGCGCCCACGCAGCAACGGCTGATGAGCGGCGTCGCGGCGGTCGATCTGTTCGAAAACAAGTTGCAAGATCCGGCGCGCGCGCTGAACGTGCTCACGGCCCTGCACGACGCCGGGCTGTCTACGCTGCCGGTGCGCGAACGCCTGGCCAAGGTCGCCACCAAGGCCGGCGCATTCGAGCAAGCCGTCAAGGCGCTCGAGCTGCTGATGAACGAGCGCGACAGCCGGGAAGGTCGCATGCAAGCGGCGCGGTTGGCCCTGGCCATTTATCGCGACAAGCTCAAGCGGCCCGCCGCAGCGCTTGCCGCGGTCCAAAAGCTGCTGGCCGAAGCGCCCGACGACGGCGAAGCCATCGAGCTGACGCTGAGCGGCGCGATTAATGAAGGTATAGCCCGGCCGCTTTTGGCGCGCGCCCAAGTCACGCTGGTGCAGCGCCTGACCGACAACCCGCTCGACGCCGACCGCGTCGCTTGGTTGGCGAAGGTGGCGCAGTTTCTAGGCAACATGCCGCAGCGGCAGGCCGCGCTCGGGGCGCTCTGTGCCATCGGCAGAGGTAGCCCCGAGGTCGACAAGGAGCTGTCACAGCTCGATCGACGCGTGTCCAACGTACCCAAAATCGCCATCGACGACGCCTCGTTGCCAAACCTGGCCGATCCGGACGATCGCGGCGCCATCACCGAGCTGATGCGCGTCATGGCCACCACCATCACTGAAGCGCTGGGACCCAGTCTGCAAGCCTTCGGGGTGACGAAAAAAGAGCGCGTCGACCCGCGTGCCGGCTTACCCATCAGGAACGAAGTGGCGGCCTGGGCAGGCGCGCTCGGTATTGGCGAATTCGAGCTGTACGTCGGCGGCAGCGACGCGGGCGCCGTGCGCGCGCTGGCGCTCGACACGCCGGCCATCGTGGTCGGCGCTGGCGTGACGGCGCCGCTGTCACCCATTCACCGCCAGGCACTGGCCCGCGAGCTGTACGCGCTGCGGCGCGGGACGACCGTGCTCGGCCATCGCGAATCCGACGACGTGGCCGCGCTGATCGTTGCGGCCTGCCGCCTGGGTGACGTCGAGCTGTCCGCGCCCAGCTTCGCCATGTTGGGTGAATTTCAGCGCCTTCTGAGCAAGGAAGCCTCGGGTTGGGGCTCGCGGCAGCTGCGCCGTGTCTTGCCCGGGCTGGCGCGCGCCGTGGCCAACGAAGCGCCCGATTTGTTGGGTTGGGTCGCGGCCGCGACCTCGAGCTTGGATCGCATGGCTGCCATCGCGGCGGGCGACGTGTCGTGGGTGCTGGGTGGCCGAACGCGCGCCCCCGTCGGCGACGGTCGCGAAGAACGAGCACGCGCTGAGCGCGTGCTCGGGTTCGTGCTGTCGCCCACTTATCTGGATCTGCGCGAGCAGCTCGGAATGGGAGTGCGATGAGCGAGACGGACGACGCCGACAAGCGCTCGCGTGGCGCAGGACGCAGCGGCTCGGCCGGTAGCATCGGCAAAGAGCTGGGCGAGGATCTGGACTTCGAAGCCGACGCGCTGCTCGATTCACTTTTGTCCGACGATGCACCGGCCGCCCCGGTGAAGAAGAGCACGCGGCCCGCGGCCGCTGCTCCCAGCGCCCCCCCTCCCCCGTCCGAAGGCCGCATGCTGCACGCGCCCGTGGCGCGCGAGTTTCCCGACGACGAGCCGACCTGGGTCGGCAACATCGAAGCCGCCACCGGCCTCGACCTGCAAGCGCTCGCCGCCAAGGTTGGCCGGGCGCAAAAGCCGAGCGCCGAGGTGCGGCCCCCGCCGCCCCCCGCCGGCACCCTGGTCATTCCGGTGCTGCCGCCGCCTCCCGCATTCTCGCCGCCGCGACCCGCCGGTATCCCTCGGCCTTTTGGCGCGTCGTCGGTGCCACGCCCCGTTTCCCGCGCGCCAACGCCCTCCCGCGTCAGCGGCACCGCCCAGCCCCCCGCGGTGAATCCCCCCGGCCCCCCACAGCGCCAGCCCTTTCCGCCCGCCATGAGCCCGGCCGCGCCGTACGCCACGCCGGTGCCCCCAACGCGTGAGCTGCCCACCTTCGTCGAAGACGACGAAGTCACGCGCGTGCAGAGCATGCCGACGCTGCGCGACATCGAGGGCTTGCTCGAGCGCACCGCGCAAGAATCTCCGCCGAACGCCAAGACCAAGCGCCCTCCCGCCGCCATCCAAGAGGCTCACATTCAGACCAGCGCGCAACCGCTGGAAGAGCTCTCGCTGGACGACGACGACGTCGAAAGCCTACCCACGTCGAGCGCGACGGCCATCGCCGATCTAAGCGAGTTCAGCTTCGAAGAGCCGGTCGACGGCCTCGAGGAGCTGCTGGAGAGCTCCGAGGCCCAGCTGGACGTCGCGACGGCCGGCGACCTGAGCGAAGCGGAGCTGCAGGCACTGGCAGCGGCCGAGCTGGGCGACGCCATGCCCAGCGACCCGCCGCGCGCTCCCCTTTCGCACACACCGCCGCCGCCCGACCCGCGGTCGTCGCCCTCGCTGTGGCCCGACGAGCGTCCCGCCGCCGCGCACCTGGCCCTCGACTCGGAACGCTGGAGCGAGCGCGCTGAATGGCTGGAATCCGAAGCGCACGCTGCCACAGATCCGATGACGAAGGCCCGCTCGCTGCTGGTTGCGAGCGAAATTTGGGCGCTGATTGGCGACATTCCGCGCGCGCGCGAGGTGGCGACCGAAGCCAGCTCTATGGCGCGTTCGCTGCCGCTGGTGGGCCGGCAACTGCGCGCGTTGGCAGCAGCCGAGCAGGATTGGAAAGCCGTCGCCACAGCGCTCGATCTGGAGACGCGCGGCGCACCCACCCCCGAGGCCCGCGTGCACGCCGCTTACCTGAACTCCGAGGTGCATCGGCTTGCGCTGAAGGACGACGTGACGGGCAAGAAGAAGCTCGAGCTCGCCTTGCGCGCCAACGTCGACGACCCGCGCGCACACGTCGCGAAGCTGATTGAGCTGTTGGCCAAAGGCACGGGCCCCGCGCGCATGCGCTGGCCCGAGTCGGTCGCGCTGGCCGAGCTGGTGCAAGCCACTGAAGAGAGCTCGCGGCTGCGCGGCGCCCCCACAGCGCTGGGCGCGCCCGGAACTACCGTGAGCCCCAGCCTGGCGCTCGAGCAGGCCCGCCGGGCCTTCGCGATCGGTGAGCGCGGCGCTACCGCCAGCTTGGTGGCGCGCTTGGCAGAAATCGACGGCGTCGGTCCAGCCGCGCTGTGGTTGGCGGCCTCGCTGGCCGCGCACGAAAGCAAGACTCGGCCCGAGGCCATGGGTTGGCTCGAGCGCCTGCTGGGCGGCGACGCCGACGTGCTGGCGCGCCGCACGTTGGCGGAGCGCGCGCTCGAGCAAGGCTCCAAGGACGGCATCAGGGCGGCCTCCGAAGGTGAAACGGAGGCCTTCCGGGCGCTCGATCGCGCCGTGCTGGGCGCGCTCAGCGGCGAAGGGCTGGAGACGCTGGGTCCGTTGGCGCTCGAGCTTGCCAGTCGCGAAGCCGAACGTCCGCTAGCCGCCGCCATTCACAGCGCCGTGTCGACTGCCCAGGGCGGTGAGCTGCTCGCCGGCACCGAAGCTGGGCGTTCAGCTCAGGCGCTCGGGTTAGCGCTGACTCCCCCGCCGGAAACCGAAGCGACGGCGCCGTTGGCCTACTTGCGCGCGGCTACGCAGCGCTTCGTGGAAGCCAACCCCGAGAGCCGGCTAGGCCCCGCCCTGCAGCTGCGCTTCGCAACTACCGACAAGCAGGCGCCTTCCCTGCTGCGTGGCATCGCCATGCTGGCCGACGGCGACGACGCCCAGGCCCGCGACCAAAACCTCGCGAGCGCGCTGGTCGAAGAGCTTGCTTCTGACACGGCGGCCGCAAACGTTCGCTATGCCGCTGCCCATGAAGCCGATCCGCAGGCGCCAGTTCCGCTGCGCGCGTTGTTGCAGGGCGCGGATCGCGACTCGACCGTCCGGCTGCTGACAGGCGCCGCCGAAACCGCGGGAGATCCGATCAAGGCCGCGCTGTACTTGCTGGAAGCCGCGTTGCGCCTGGGCCCGGAAGACGCCGAGCGTTACGATGAGCTGTTGCGCCGGGCCACCGAGGCCCTGCCGTCGCTTTCACTGATCCACCGCTTGGGTGAGCAGCACGCGCGCGCCCGGGGCGACTCCGAACGGCTGCTGGGTTGGCTACGCGCGCGCCGCGCCGACAGCGAAGATTTGGTCGAGACCGCGCTCGATTTGGTGCGCGAAGCGCTGCTGGTGGCCGAGACCGACATCGCGCTCGCCGAAAGCCTGCTGGGCGACGCCATCGCCGCGCGCCCCTCCGACATCGCGCTGCGCGAGCTGCACGAGCGCATCGCGGGCAGCAGCGACGAGGACCGCGCGCTGTGGCGCGAGCAGGTCGCCGAAAGCGCCAACGACGAGACGCGTCGCGAGCTATTGTCGCAGGCAGCGCTCGAGCAACGACGCGCCGGCAACGCCGAAAGCACGGGCAGGAACGCGGCAGCGGCGCTGCGGCTGGGCCCGAGCGACTTGTTGCAGGTGCTGACCGACGAGAGCGCGCTGGGCACTCCTGCGGCGGCACGCTTGTCCGAAGCACTGCTGGCGCAAGCGCGCGGTACGGAGGACGCGGGCGAGCTGTGTGAGCTGTACGAACGGTTATCCAAGATCGACCACGCCCGCGGCGACAACTCGAGCGCACTGCTGTGGCACAGCGCCATTTTGGAGCGAGCGCCGGGCCACCTGCCAGCCCTGCGCCGCGTGGAGCACCAATACATTGGCGCCAATCGTCTGGAGGAGCTGGAGCCGATCGCCGCGCGCTTGGCCAGCCTCACCAGCGGCGGCGAAGGCGACGCCCACGCCCGGCTTGCGGCGCGTATCCGCATCCGTACGGGCGCCTGGAGCGGCGTGCGGGAGCTAGTCGGCGGGGCGCTCACGCAGCAGCCACCTCGGCTTTGGGCGCTGCGCATGCTGGAAGCGCAAGCGCGGGCCGCTGACGACTCTGCGACCACCCTGGCGGTGACCAAGACGCTGCAAGCGCGCGTCGAGCGTCCCGCCGATAAAGCGACCCTGCTGCTGCGCGCCGCAGAAGCCGCCACGCGCCTCGGCGAGCTGTCAGAAGCCCAGCTGCTGCTCGAGCGCGCCCTTACCCTGGTGCCCGACCACCTGGTCGTGCTCACGACTTTGGCCGAGGTCCTGGAGGCCCGCGGTGACTTCCGCGCTTCCGCCAAGGCCCTCGAAGCGCTCGCCGAAGCCAGCGTGATCGACTCCCATAAAGTCAACGCCTGGCACCAGGCCGGCGCGCTGTGGCTCGACAAGGGTAACGACACCGAGCGCGCCCGCTGCGCGCTCGAAAACGCCGTAGCGCTCGACATCACCAACGAAGACGCGGTGGTGCGCTTGCAGGCCCTGTACGTGGCCGGCGCCGACCGTGAAAAGCTCGCGGGGCTGCTCGAGCGCCGGCTGTCACACACCACCGACCCCGAAGAGCGCGTCGCGCTCGAGGTCACCCGCGGCCGCGCGTTGGCTGACGTGGGCGAGCGCGGGCAAGCCAAGCTGGCGCTGGCCGCGGCGCTGGACGCCAACCCGGATCACGTCGAAGCCCTGGCGACGTTTGCCGAGCTTTGCAGCGAGGAAGGCGACTGGAGCGCAGCCGAGCAGGCGTACATCCGGCTGGTCAGGCACGCGCCTGAGCCCGCGCGGCAAGCGCAAATCTACCGTCGGCTGGGTGAGCTGTACGACGCTTCGCTGCCCAACCCCGAGCGCGCCGAACTCGCCTACCGCGAAGTGCTGAAGCGCGAGCCCGAAGACGGCGACAGCGTCGCGCGCTTGGTTCAGGTGCTCGGTCGGCGCGGACAGCCCGACAAGGCCGTCGAGCTGCAGACCGAATTTTTGAGCCGCGCCACGACCCCCGAGACCAAGCGTGATCGCACGCTGGCGCTTTCGCTCGTCGTGGAGCAGTTGGGTGGAGATCGCAAGAAGGCCGAGGCCATCCTCGATCGCGCCCGCAAAGAAGCGCCGCTCGATCACACGATTTTGCGCGCCCTGGTCGAGATGCATCAACGCGCCAACGAACAGCGCGCCGCCACCATGTTGCTCGATCGCGCGGCGACCGACGCGCGCCGCGCGCTCGCGACCGGCCGCTTCGACCCAGCTCTGTTCGAGATGTTGGCCTGCGTGGCCGAGCTGCGTGGCGCCCACGACGCGGCGTCGCTCGCGACCGCCACTTTGATGTCCCTGTCCGGCGAGGACCTGCCGGTGGCGGCCACCGGGCAAGCCGCGGGGGACGCGCGCTTGGATGACCAACTCGCGCCCGACTTGATCACGCCGGCTTTGCGCGCCCTGCTGAGAAAGGCCGGCGACGTGCTCGACGCGGCCTTCACGGTAGATTTGCGCGCAATCAAGGCGGCGCCGCTCCCGGTCGAATCTCAGGCCTTCGTAGGCTTCGTGCAAAACGTGGCTCAGTCGTTCGGAATTCGCGGCCTCGAAGTGTTCTCGTCGCCAGCACTGGGCCCGGTGTGCATGCCGGTGAGCACCAATCCGCCGGTGATCGTCTTCGGTCAGACTTTGCTCGACCACGCTGACGACGCCGCGCGTTTCTTCC
>JAYUYU010000578.1:0-4817 GCA_043752365.1 Myxococcales bacterium
CCGCGCTGGTCGAGAAAGCGCGCTTAACGGCTGAGAGCGAGCAGTGCTACCACGGCGGCAAGAGCCGGGTTCTGCCGGACGAGTTGATCGACGACCCGCGCCGCGACAAGTGGTGCGCGACCGTCGCCATCGCCATGGGCCGTAGCTTGAACGTCGTATTCGCGCGCTTGGCACAGAAGCACCTCACGCCCGAGGACGTGGCGCAAATGGGCGGAGCGTTCGGCTTTGGCGCGCCGTTGCCGTTCGCGGTTCAGAACGAAGCTTCCAAGATCGAAATCCCTCAAGAGCCGGTCGAGTTTGCGCGCGCTTCTGCCGGCTTTTGGCACACCAACTTGTCGCCCCTGCTCGGCGTCTCGATCGCTCAGACGGTCGCCAACGGTGGCGTTACGCTCGAGCCGCGCATCGTCGCGGCTGTTTCGCGCGGTGGCGAGCAACTCTGGAAAGAGGAACGCGAGCCGCGCGTGTTGCGACGCGCCATCAAGCCCGAGACGGCGGCACAAGTCTCGCGCATGATGCGCGAGACGGTCGCCAATGGCTCGGCCTTCAAGAGCTTTCACGACGCTCAGGGCAAGCCGTACATTCCGGGCGTGGGCGTCGCTGGCAAGACCGGCACCCTCACGGACTACAAGCGCAACCGTTTTTACACTTGGTTCGTCGGCTTCGCGCCGGCCGAGGCTCCCGAAGTTGCCATCTCGGCGCTGGTCGTGAACACGCCCGAGTGGCAAATCAAAGCGCCCCAGCTCGCGCGCGAGGTGCTGCGCGCTTACTTCGAGAAGAAGGGCAGCAGCCAGCCCGACCGCGTCGCCGTAGTCGAGCGCTGAGCCTATGACTTGCCCACCAGGGGGTCTGCGTTGCGGCTCCAAGGGAATGGGCGTCCAGGCAAAAAATACGCGCATTTGATAAAGGGGCGGCGCCCCGCACGCGGTGTGCCACGGCCGTGGCACGACTTTCGTACGACACGAATGTCGCGCACGGCGGCCCCACGACGCTGAATGCGCCGGGCAATGCCGCGTCTAAGGCCGACTTTCAGTTTCGCAAGTGGGTGGCCCGCGGCTTGCAATGAGAGTGTACTGAGGAACACTTGAAGCACCGGGGAAGGCTCTTTTACGCAATCGCCGCGACGCTCGGAGCCGTCAGTGCCTGCAGCATGAGCGGGTCCAGCGACGACTTAGCTAACGGGTTCGACCGTGGCGCGGCCGGTCCTGGCAGCGGCGGTAGCAGCAGCAGCTTGGGACCAGGCGTTCAAGTCGAAACACCAGAGCCCGAGAAGGAAGTCGATCGCGCGTTCCGGGTGCCGGTGGTGAGCGGCCGCTGGGTTTGGACCGCGAATCCCCAGTCGGGCCGCGTGGCCCTGATCGACGCCAAGACTTTCACCGTCAAAACTGCGCTGGCGGGCGCCGGACCGACGTACCTGGCCGCGCTACCTGCGGAGGGCGCCGGATCCCGCGCGCTCGTCATCAACAGCGTGAGCCAAGACGCGACACTGCTCAGCGCCAACCAGGCAGGCGAGATTGAGACGACCGCGAGCTTGCCGGTGCACGAGGGCGCCAACGCCTGGGCCGTCAGCCCCGACGGTCGCTTCGCGATCGCCTGGACGGACGCGAGCACCATCGCCAACGCCGATCCGAGCGAGGGCTTTCAAGACATCACGGTGCTCGACTTGGGCGGCAAAACACCGACTTCGAAGCGCCTGAGTGTCGGCTACCGGCCGGCGCGGGTGTTCATGGACGACGACAGCTTGTACGCCTACGTGGCGACCGACGCGGGCATCGACGTCGTCGATCTGGCGTCGAAATCCGGCGCTTTTATCGAGAGCGAGATCGAGCTCAGCGCCGACCCGGCGAACGATACGGCAAAGCGCGACGTGAACATGACGTCCGATGGCCTGTTTGCGTTCGTGAGCCGCGCCGGTAAGGACTACGTGACCGTGGTCGATATCGCGCAGGGGCTGATTCAAGACATCACGCTGCCCGGCGTGGTCACGGATCTCGACTTGAGCGCGGATGGCACGACGGCCGTCGCCATCATTCGCGACCGAACACTTCCCGTGGATATGTCCGCGGCAGGCGTGGGGGCTGGGGGGCAGGCGGGGCAGTCAGGAACGGGGGGGAGCACGGGGGGAGTCGCCGACGTCGAGAACGGTGGGGGGGGAGGGCTCGACAGCGGCGACGTGGGGGGGGCTGGGAGTGGTGGGATTGCAGCCGAGGGCGGGGCGGGCCCCGGACCGGTGCAAGCAGTCGGTTCAATCGCGGTACTGATGCCGGTCGCCAGCATCTTCAATCCGCCTCACGACTACGTCACGGTGCAACTAGACGAAGTGTTCGGCAGCGTCGACTTGGGCGACAGCGAGGGTCAAACCGCGCTGCTCTATTCCAACGGCATTCCCAGCACGCACTTGACGCTGCTCGGCTTGGCGGATGGCGGGGCGGGCACGCACCGCACCGTGGACTTGAAGCTGCCGGTCTTTTCGGCGGTCTCGACGCCGGACGGTGCGCACGCCATAGCGCTCTTGAAACCGCCGACAGGTAGCAAGAAACCGGGCGCGTTCGCGGTCGTGCCGGTGGCCAAGGATTTGCCCGCGAAAATTCAGGGTACGCAAGCCGTCACGGTGCCGGTGGACTTGACCCGTGCCGCGCCCGCCATGGTCGCGCTTGACGACAAGCGCGCGCTGGTGACCGTCACCGACGGCATTGGCATCAGCTACGCCTACTTGGTCAGCATGCCCGAGCTCACCGTCGACGCCTTCCAGCTCGACAGCGTGCCGTTGCCGCAAGCCAGCGGCCTCGTACCGGAAGCGAATCAAGCTTTCGTGGCGCAGCAGCACCCGGAGGGTCGCATTACCTTCATCGATTTGGATTCGCGAGAGCTGCACACCCTGACGGGCTTCGAGTTGGCGACGCAGGTGGGCCAATGAACGGCTTGACCTCGGCCCTGCGCGTCGGCGTAGCGCTGGTGCTCGGCTTGGTTTGTCTGAACTGCGGCAGCTCCGAGGACGCGGCGTCATCTCCCTCAGGCTCGATCGGTGACCCGAACCAGGGCCTGGGCGGCGGCTTTACTAGTGGCGGAAGCGGCAGCTCGCTGGGCAGCGGTCCGGCGCCTACGGGCGGCACCAGCGCAAGTGGTGGCACCAGCGCAAGTGGTGGCGCCGGTACTGGCGGCGCGCCAATCGTCATCGTGCCGCCCGAAAAGGAGCTCGAGCAATCGTTTTTGGCGCCGGTCGTGACCGGCAAATTCGTGTTCAGCGCCAACCCAAAGAGCGGGCGGGTGGCGGTGATCGACGCGGAAAGCTACGCGGTGCGCTTGTTCAACGCGGGCTTCGGCCCCAAGTACCTGACCGCTATTCCCGGCAATCAGGGCGCGATCGTGATCAACGAGCTGTCGCACGACACCACGTTGTTTCGGCTCTCGGGCGACGAGGTGACGTTGGCAGACGTCAACTTGCCAGTGCACGACGACGCCAACGCCTGGGCCACCAGCCCCGACGGACGCTTTGCCATCGCTTGGACCCGCACCGAAGGTGACCAAAGCCTAGACCCGACTGCAGGCTCGCAGACCATCACGGTGCTGGACCTGGAGCGCGTCACGTCGAAGCAGCTGTCGGTCGGTTTTCATCCAACGAAAATCGTGGTTGACGACAAGAGCGAGCGCGCTTTCGTCGTCAACGACAACGGCGTTAGCGTCGTCAGTCTCGGAGATACGTCGGAGGTTTCGCTGCTGGCTCACGTCTCCGAAGATCCGCTGGAAGACGCCGGGGCGCGCGACGTCAGCATCTTGCCCGACGGTTCCTTGGCAGTCGTTCGGCTCGAAAACAGCACCAAGCTGCGGGTGGTCGACCTGACTCAGGAAGACGGCATCACGGCCTACGACTTGGGCGCGCCGATAGCTGACGTCGACTTGAGCCGCGACGGTGCGCTGGCAGTCGCGGCCGTGCCCGGCATTCACCAAGTCGTGCTCGTGCCGATGCCGCCCACCGGCGACGCCGCGAGCTTCGAGCGCGTTACGATTCCGAACGAGCTGACCTCCAGCGTGGCGATCTCGGACGCTTCCGAGCTGGCCTTGTTGTACCAAAACGGCGCGGACAACAGCCACCTCACGGTGCTCGATCTACGGCCCGACATGCAGCGCGCGCTGCGCACACTCGATTTGAAGGGCCCGGTCAGCGCGGCCTTCGCGGCGCCGGGCGCCGGCTCCGCCATCGTGTTTCAGAAGCCAATCGCGGGTAGCAAGAAGCCGGGCTTGTTCAGCGGCGTGCCCACGCTGCAAAAGCGCTCGGCTAAGGTGGTAGGCACCAACGCCGTGCCGAGCGCGCTGGCCTTCGACGACGCGGGCCGGTTTGCGCTCGTGACGGTGGGCAACGACAAGTCGACCACGCGCGGCGTGTACCGCGTGCGGCTGGAGACCATGCAAGAAGACTTTTTGGAGCTGGCCAGTCCGCCAGCCGCCGGCGCGACCGGCATCGTGGAAGAAGCCGGGCGCGGCTTCGTGGCTCAGGTGCACCCGGAGGGTCGCATCACCTTCATCGATCTCGAGACGGCTCAAGCTCACACCATCACTGGCTTCGAGCTTGCCGCGCGCATCGTTCAATAGGGGACAAAGGTTGGATATGACGAGACTGATTAGTTCGGCGCGAGCCCTGTGCGGGCTCTCCACACTGCTCTTGAGCGTGGGCTGTGGCGGCCGTCCGGCGGCTTACGACGTGCCATTCGACCCCGGGCAGCAGCCCCCGGTCAACCCGAACGAACCAAGCGGCGCTTTGCAGGTACGCGGGTTGACGGGCTCGGTGGCGCTGCTCGATCCAGCGCTGAACCAGGTGATGA
>JAYUYU010000579.1:0-26636 GCA_043752365.1 Myxococcales bacterium
TGAAGTTGTTGCGGGGTTGGGGGTGGTGGTGTAACTTTTTGCACAGTGCGCCGAGTCCTGGTCGTCGATGATGAGGAAAACCTGCGGGTCGTGCTGCGCACACTGTTGCGACGGCACGGGTACGAGGTCGAGACTGCCTCGAGCGGTGAGGAAGCGCTGGGCATGGTCGACTCGTTCGGCCCGGACGTGGTGCTGACCGACGTGCGCATGCCCAAGATGGGCGGCTTGGATCTTTTGTCGACGCTCAAGGCCAAGGGCAACGAAGCGACGGTCATCGTCATGAGCGCCTACGGCAACATGGATCTGGCGCTCGATGCCATGAAGGCGGGCGCGTACGACTACGTGCAGAAGCCGTTCAAGCCCGACGAGGTCGTGCTTGCGCTGCGCAAAGCCGAAGAGCGTGAGCTACTGCGCCGCGAGAACCGCGCGCTGCGCGACGAGATCAGGAAGGAGCATCGCTTCGACGACATCCTGGCCAAGAGCGCGCGTATGCAGGAAATCTTCCGCACCATCACCAAAATCGCCGAGTACAAGACCACGGTTTTGGTCACCGGCGAGAGCGGCGTCGGCAAAGAGCTGGTGGCGCGCGCCATCCATCGTCGCAGCTCGCGGCGCGGTGGGCCCTTCGTGGCCGTCAATTGCGGCGCCATCCCCGAGAACCTGCTCGAGAGCGAGCTGTTCGGTCACAAGAAGGGCGCCTTCACCGACGCCGTGCACGATCGGCGCGGCCTGTTCGAGGAAGCCACCGAGGGTACGCTGTTTCTCGACGAGATCGGCGAGCTGCCGCTGGCGCTGCAGGTAAAGCTGCTGCGCGTGTTGGAAGACGAGAAGATTCGCCGCGTGGGCGACACGCGCGACATGCAGGTCGACGTTCGCATCATCACCGCTACGCACCGCGACTTGCACGCCGAGACTAAGGCGGGGCGTTTCCGCGAGGACTTGTTTTATCGGCTGAACGTGCTGCCCATTCACTGCCCGCCCCTGCGCGAGCGGCGCGACGACATTCCACTGCTCATCGATCACTTCGTGGCCAAGAACAACACTCGGCTCGGTACATCGATTCGCGGTTTGGATACCGAGACCCGGCGCCTGCTTTACGAGTACAGCTGGCCAGGCAACGTGCGCGAGTTGGAGAACACCATCGAGCGTGCCATGGTGCTGTCCGAGGGCGAGCAAATAGTCGCCGCCGACTTGCCTGAGCGCATTCGTGAAGCCCGCGACCCCGTGCAGGTGCAGCTCGCCAGCGGCGAACTCTCCGTCAAGAAGACGACCCGCATCATCGAAGAAATTCTGATCCGCCGCGCGCTGCAAAAGACCAAAGGTAACCGCACCCGCGCGGCCGAGGTCTTGGAAATCAGTCACCGAGCGCTGCTGTACAAGATCAAGGATTATCAAATTGTTGATTTGTAGTTGGTCTTGGTTTCCTCCGTGCCTTGCATGGTGCGCGAGGCGACCATGCTGACCTGATGCGCAGCGGGCGCTCGGCCTCGCCGAGTTTTTTTCACTCCGGTCCTCTGATGCGATCGTGATCTGCTCTCGCCAAGGTCGGGTGGGGGCGTTCTGGCTCGCGCTTTGCGCGAGCTCGCAATGGCCAGCAAACGAGCGGCTCGAGATGCGGGCCAGCAAACGAGCGGCTCGAGATGCGTGCGCCCAGCAAACGAGCGGCTTGAGATGCGGACCCAGCAAATCCGAGTTGATCGCCTCAATCCTCAATCCTCACGCCTCACAACTAGTTCGGTCCTGCCTTAGTCACTGTGAGCGGCTTTTTCTTGGGTTGGGGTTGCTCGAAGCCAAAAAACTTCCGGCCTTCCCGCCTTCCTGTTGTTTCGTTCTCGCTCTCGCGATTAGGATGCCAGCCATGAAGCGCGTAGTTTTGGGTGCCTTCGTTTTGGGTCTGATGACGGCGTGCGGTCCAAGCCTTGAAGCGGACCACGTCAAAACGCCAGACGAGCTGATCGCCGAGCAAGAGGCGGCCGGCGCCGAGCAGCTGAGGAACCAGAAGAAAGGCTCGGACTACGACGACGCTTCCGGAGGCCAGACCGATGAGGACAAACGCCGCGGCTGGGACACCAAGCAGGCAGGCATCGAGCTGCATCGCGCATCGCGCTCCGCCGAGAGCTGCCCCGAGTCGATCACCGAGAAGTTCCAAAAGGGCAAAGCAACGCTCGCCCTGACCTTCGCCAACGACGGTCACGTCAAGAGCGCGACCATTGCGCCCTACGAAGAAGACTCCGCTATCGGCAAATGTGTGCTGCGCGCCATGAAAGCCCTTATCGTTCCCTCTTACGAAGGCAGCGAGCACACGGAGAACTGGGAAGTCGACCTCACCGGCGGCAAGAAATCCGGTCCGGTTGGAGGCGAAGTCGACCCGGACGACAAGAGCGACAAAGCCAACAAGAAGTAGCGAGTTTTCCACTCGACGCGCCAAGCGCGCCATGGAACAACCGCCGTCCCTTGTCGGAAAACGAACCTATTTTCGACCCCGCGTTGCGCGCGGCGAACCTTGCGCTCTCCGGCCGCAAGCGCCGCGAGGTCAGCCGCATCGCCTCGATTGAGTTGCGCTTTACCGACGCGCGCAGCGGCGCCTGGGAAGCCCTAGCCATGATCTCCGTCGGCGTCGCAACGGTCCTGTGCGTCATCGGCGTCTGGTTTCTGTAAACCCGCCGGCGCGGTGCTCCTCTCGTCCGCGAGAGGCCCAGCAGCCACCCGCCTGGTTTCCGGCGAGGCTTTGGCGAGCCATCTTCGCAAGCGGGGCGCCCAACAGCGTGCTCACCGGTCGACCCGCGCTACCGGAACCGGGCTTTGCCTTTGGTTTCCCACCACTCGCGGTAGCGCGTCTGCGCTTTTTGGCGCTCTGCCACGGGCAGGTCGTCGTAGTAGCCGAAGTATTCTTTGGTCGTCGACTTGAGCTCGTCGCCGGCTGCGCGTCGGACATCCGCCGAGTCGTGAAGCAGCGCGTCGATCAGCCATTCGATGCGGTGGCGGGCCGAGTTGTGCCTCCACCACTCTTCCCAGGCAGCGGCTGACAAGCCGTAGTCCTGCCGCGCCAGTACCACCAGCGCCCAGTGCGCAGAGCGCACGATATCGCTCGAGCGATCCTCCAGTAGCCGCAGCACGGTTGGAATGGCGCGCCCATCGCGCAAATCTGCGATGGCTTCGATGAGCGCATGGCGTTGCTGTTCGGGTCGCGCCGAGTCAGAAAGCAGCTCCGCCAGCCCGATTTGAATCATCGAGCGTGCTTCAGGGGTGGCTTGCATGAGGCGGCCCGCGGCCAGCGCCGCGCGGCGCACCTCTTGCTCGTCGTCGACGAAGCGTCGCACGATGGCGCGAGCGGCGTCCTCGTTGGCCATTTCCCCCAGCAGCCGCGTCGCCCAAGCGCGCACGTTCGGATCGCTGTCGGCCGTACGAACGACCAGAACCGAGGCGGCTTTCACGCCGATACGAGCCAAGGTACGCAGCACGGGGCCGCACTCCGAGGCGCGCGACGGCGCGTTGCCGACGCCACGACGCAGCTCGGCCGTAATGGGCCCCGGGAAAGAGCTGGCCAGCACCGCCACGGCAGGTTCACCAATTTGCACCAGCTTGTCGCCGGCCGAAGAGCTGCCAGCCAGCAGCTGGTCGAGCAGCGCCTGGCAGTCGTTGGCCAAGTCGACGATCACCGTCGGCAGCTTTAGCTCCTCGGAGCTCTTCGCCATGGGCAAGGGCCGCGCGCTGTGCGCGAGCGAACGGGAAGCGGGCGCCAGCGGCACGCCGTTGCTGTCGGGCGGAAGGTCCAGCTCGTCTTCGAGAACGGCGGTACCGACGGAGATTTCCGGCGCCTCCGGCGAGGTCGTCGCGGGCTGGGCTGGCGCGAACTCCGCGGGCATTGGCGGCGGAACGGGCGGCTGCGAGGCACGATCACCGGCCGGCTCGGCGATGAGCTCCAGCTTGCGACTCGGGGTAGCGCCCACGCCCGGTTGGGTGCCGCGCTCTTTTTTCTGGAAGCTGAAGTCCCAGCCTTCCTCGGGCGGCTCGACTGTTTCGAGCGGCGGCTGCGATTCGCGGGCGCCCGGCAGCTTTGACGTCGTCGGGGAAAGCCCCCCTTGCGCTGGCGTCTTGCTGCGCGACAAGGAGCCGATGGACAGCACCGGGCGCATCAAGCTGGTCGACCTAGAGCTGGGCGGAGGCTTGGACGGCGGCGGCGGCGGCGGGGCGTCTTCTACGCCCAACGCCGAGGCCAACGCTGCGGCGCGTTCTTCGGGGCGGGGCAGCGGTGCGTTCTTCGGCCGGGTCGGCATGCGCGGAGGTAGCGATGCGCTGGCGCCCTGCTTGCGTCGCAGAATTAGATGTTCGAGCACGTTGGAGACCAAGGGCGCGAAGGAAATCACTTGGCCGAGGGCGTTCAGCTGAACGTCCTGATGACCGTGGTCGCCGTACAGGACCAAGACCGCACGCTGGCGCACGTGGATCGGCAGCATCAGCACTTGGGGGCCCGGGCGGCGATCGAGATCGCGAGCTAGCGCGCCATCGAGCCCGCCAGCGCCGAGGCGCAGCAACGAGAAACGATCGGAGGCTGCCGCGCGCGATAGGGCGCTGGGCAGGTCGAGCGGAATGCCCAGTGAAAGCACGCGCGCTCGCGGCGCGCCCGAGCCCGCAGCGTCGCGGCCCTCGGCCAGATCGCCGTGGATCGCGAATAGAGCCGTGTACTCGAAATACTGCGAGGCGAAATCGAAGAACGCTCGCAGGACGGCGTCGGTGTCTTCCGCGTCGAGCAGGTCGCGTTCGGCCATCGCGGCCGTGTACGGACCGAGGCGGCGCGGCTTGGGCTCTTTGCGCGTCAGGGTCGTCAAGTCGACCTGACCCTGAGGCACGGCCCAGCCTCGGCCCTTCACGACGGCGGGAGGCCCTGGCAGCTGCTCGGCAACAGACGGGGGAGGGGGCGTCGGCGGGGCAAGCGGGCCGGGTGCGACGCTGGGGTTCGGATCGGGGCGCCCGGCGAGCTTGGCCAGGATGCGTTCGGCGCGCTGCTCGAGCGGCATGCCGTAGTCCCGAGCCAGCGCCTGCTGAATCCGCACCCCGAGCGCGATGCATTGCTCGATACGTAGCCCCAGTGAAAAACCGAGGTCGCTCTCCACTTCGCTCGGCAAGGGCTCGCTGACGGCAACGAGCAGCACGTCGCCGTTCTGTTCGAGCGGGTACAGCACGAAGCGACGAGCCAAGTCCTTCGGTACGAGGCGCAGCACGTCGCTGCCCGAGGCCGGCAGCTCACCGGGAGGCGCCGCCCCCACCTCGTAGCTCTCCGCCAGAAGACGCGCGAGCTCCGCTTCGCTCACAGCTGAAAGCTCGAGCAAGTTCGTGACGAGATCGCCGCCGTACATGGCTTGGCGCGCCAGGGCGTCTTCGACGTCGCGCACCGAGGCCACGTTGTGCTTGACGATGCTCGAGCTCAGAGTCGGCATTGCCCTCGGATCAACAATCTTCCTTACCCCGGGCACGCCGACTTTGGGAAGCAAGTGGCTCGAACCACGGCTTTCTTGCCATCTCGCTCCAGCCTTGGCGGGGCCCAACGGGCTCCAGGCAGCTCACGCGGCCACGGCATTCAGGGCTGCGAAACACGGGCCGTTCGGCCGATCGGCGGCCTTGACGGCGAGCACCAACGAGGGCTTGGAGCCGTCGGCTGCGGGCGGCTACTTGCTTGCCGGCTGCCACTCGCACACCGAAGCAATCATGTGCCAGCAGGCGCGGTCGTTCCAATCGCCTGACTCCCCCTGGTAGGCGCAGTGTTCGAAGCAATTCGCACCACTGTTTTCGTTGGGGCAGTTGGTGGCGACGGCGTTGGGCTGGTCGTCCTCCCAGTTGGTGTAGCCCCACCCGTCGCCGTTGACCCAAGAGTACGGGCTCACGCCCTCCACGCCGTTGGCGCGACCATCGCTTGCTCCGAGCCAATGCGAAGCGTCGAGCAGTGCATGCACGAAGTCGTCTTCGGCTTTGGAGGTCACGCTGACTAGATGCCCCCCGTCAGCTGCGCAGGCGTCGCGCGCAGCGGCGAACGTCAACGCGACCGCGTTGATGCGGTAGCAGTGGCCGTTGTCCTCGTTCGTTACGGCGCCGTCGAGCACCTCGCAGCTTTCGATGACGGGCGGCTCGATCGCCGGTCCGCCACCGCTGCCAAGCGCGCCGCCCTGCGACTGGCCCGCGACGACTGAGCCGTCGGCAGAGCCGCCTGTGGCGGAGCCGCCGCTGGTCGAGCCTGCGTGAATTGGGCTAGCGCCGCCTTCACCCGGGCCGGGGCTCGCTGAGGAATCGGTTCCAGCTGCCGCGCTCGAAATGCCGCCTAGGCTGGCCGCACCGCCGCTCGCGAGCTCTCCCTTGGCGAACAGCTCGCCACCGCTTGGGCCTGAACAGCCCGGTGCCGCCAGCAACGTAGCGAGCGCTAGAGGTAAGGTAAGAGCGAGGGCGGCGGAGACGCGAACGTCAGCTGTCATGGGACCGGTACCTGACTAGTAGCCCGAACCGGAGCGGACGCGGCAATGGGCCGCCATGGTCCCCCTTAAAAAATAGACTTAACCTTGCAAAATTCCGGGGTAGGGGTAGCGGCGGTTGCAACCAGTTGGGTGTGAAACTACCGTGTCCCACGATGACCGAGTCCTCCCCGGAAGCGGGCTCGGGCTCGGGCAAATACCGCACCCTGTTCGAGCTGGGCCAAGGTGGCACCGCCAACGTGTCGCTCGCCGTGGCCAAGGGGCCCGAGGGGTTCAAGAAGCTGTTCGTCGTCAAGCAGCTGCGCAGCGTCTACGCGCAAGATCCGGAGTTTCGCGCCATGTTCATGACGGAGGCTCGGCTCTCGGCGCGCCTCAATCATCCGCACGTGGTGCAAGTCTACGAGGCGTTCGAGCAGGGGGTGACGCCGACCATCCTGATGGAATACATCGAGGGGCAAACACTAGACGCGGTGCTGACGCTGCCGTCGCCCAAGCTGCCGCTCGACCTCCACCTGCGCATTCTCGCCGACGTGCTGTCGGGCTTGCACTACTCCCACGAGCTGAACGATCTTAAACACGCGCCCCTCAACGTCGTGCACCGTGACGTCTCGCCGCACAACGTGATGGTCAGCTACGAGGGCGTCGTCAAGGTCCTCGACTTCGGCATCGCCAAGCTGTCGGGCTCTACGGTCGAGACCGAAGCTGGGGTCATCAAGGGCAAGCTCCGCTACATGCCCCCCGAGCAGATCGCCGGCGAGGACGTCGACCGGCGCGCCGACGTCTTCGCCGTGGGCGTCATGCTGTGGGAGGCGCTGTCGGGTACCAAGCTTTGGAAGGGGCTCTCCGATGCGAACATCATGAACCGCGTGCTGAGCGGCGAGATCCCCCCGCCCCAAAATCCGGAGTCGAGCATCCCGCCGGAGCTTCTGGCGATTTGCTTGCGCGCGCTCGCTCCGGAGCGCATCCACCGCTACCAGACGGCGCTCGAGCTGGAGCTGGCCATCGAGGAATACCTGGCTAAGCGCTCGCACTATGCGTCGGCGCGCGAGCTCGGAAAATTCATGACCGAGCGCTTCACGGCTCTTCGCGAAGCCGTTGACCGCCGCATCGCGAGTGAGCTTGGTCAAGGTGAGTCCTCGCGGCCGCCAGGCTCACTGCCGCCACGCCATGCGACGCCGTCTCGAACCGGCTACACGGCGTCGCGCAGCACGTCCGGGGAGCCGCAGCGGTCCAAGCTGTGGATGCTGGCGGTCGCCTTCCTGGCGCTGGGCATTGCGCTGCTCGCCTGGGGGGTGCGCAAGCCCGAACGACCGGCGGTGACTAGCGGCACTAGCCTTGGAGCACCCACCAGCCCGCAGCGTGTCAGCGTCTCAATCGAAGCCCGACCCCCGACGGCGAGCATTTGGCTTGATGGCGCCTTGGTGGCGAACCCGTACGTAGCCGAGCGAGCTTGGGACGGAGAGAGCCACCGCGTGCTAGTGCAGGCGCCTGGCTACCTACCCGAAGAGACTCAAGTTCGCTTCGACGCCGACGTGCGCATGTTCCGCGCCCTCTCGCCCGCCCCCGCCGCGAGCGGCGACGCAAATACCGGGGCGCTGCCGTCGACCTCTGCGCGCGCACGGGTCGGCGCTCGCGCCTCGGCCCCGCCGCCCCCCTCGCTCGCGCCAGCGCCGGCCACCCCTCGGCACGGCGCTGGCTCCTGCGATCCACCGTATTTCCTCGACGCGCGTGGCATCAAGAAGTTCAAGCCCGAGTGCCTTTGAGAGCTAAGCCGCCTTTGGCTTGGGCACGCGGTGCGCTTGTGACGGCAGGGCCTCGAGCGTGGCGCCGCGCACGGAAGCGTACAGCGTCGGATCGACGAGCAGATTATCGCGTGTTTTGTCGCGACCTTGGCCAATGCTCTTGCCCGCAAACGTGAAGTGAGTGCCGCTCTTTTCGAGTACGCCGGCGCTCAGCGCCGTCTCGACTAGATCAGCGCCTTGGTCGATGCCTGTGCCCCAGCGGATGTCGAACTCCGCCTCGGTGAAGGGCGGTGCTACCTTGTTTTTTACGACCTTGACCCGCGTGCGGTTGCCAACCAGGGTCTCGCCCAGGGTGACCTTGCCGATACGGCGTACGTCGAGCCGTACGCTGCAATAGAATTTCAGCGCGTTGCCGCCGGTCGTGGTTTCAGGGTTGCCGAAGACGACGCCGATCTTCTGGCGCAGCTGGTTGATGAAGATGAGCGTGGTCTGCGTCTTGCTGCAGATGGCAGTGAGCTTTCTCAACGCCTGACTCATCAAGCGAGCCTGCAAGCCCATGTGCGCGTCCCCCATGTCGCCCTCGATTTCGGCCTTTGGTACCAGCGCTGCGACCGAATCGATGACGATGAGGTCGACCGCGGCCGAGCGAGTCAGGGCTTCGGCGATTTCTAGCGCCTGCTCGCCGCAGTCCGGCTGCGAGACCAACAGCTTTTTCAAATCGATGCCGATGCCGCGCGCATAGCGGAGGTCGAAAGCGTGCTCGGCGTCGATGAAAGCCGCGACTCCGCCGGCCGCCTGGGCCTCGGCGATTGCATGCAACGTGAGCGTCGTCTTGCCGCTCGATTCTGGCCCGAAGATTTCGACGATGCGCCCGCGCGGGAAGCCGCCGACTCCGAGCGCTTCGTCGATGGCCAGGCTGCCGGTCGGAATCACGGCCACTGGTTCGACCGCTCGCTCGCCGAGCCGCATGATGGCGCCCTGGCCGTAGGTCTTTTCGATGCCTGCCACCGCTTCGCGGATGGCGTCTTGTTTGCTGAGTTTTTTCACTTCTGACATTTGGGGAAAGTCCCTTCCTGTCAGGGGGCTTCAGCAAGCGCGGTGCCAGCGCGCAGGACTCGACGAAACGCAGAGCTTCTGGGCAATCGCGGGCCGGCCGCCTTTGACCGTTCGGCCGCCGCTGCGGCCGCCACTCAGGTGACGGATTGGTGGCTGCGAAAGGAGGGTTGCACCCGAGGATCGGGTTTCTGCGGCGTGTCATCCATCGGGGTTGGAGCAGAAAAACGCGGAGTCCGGGCGGCCCCCTCTCGAAAGCGCCGGCGCCGTGGGCGCGCGTTGGAACCAGTGCTAGGTGTGCACGGCTCGGTCCCGCCGCCACGCGGCCGGGGCGCCACCGAACAGAGACGCTGGAAACCCGGCGCGAATTCTGTATAAGCCGCGGTCGAGCTTGCAAGGCTTCACGAAAGCAAAAGGAACGAAGAAATGATCAAGGTCGGTATCAATGGCTTCGGCCGCATCGGTCGCATGGTTTTCCGCGCTGCCATCGGTCGCGGCGACGTCGAGATTGTCGCCATCAACGATCTGCTCGAGGTCGATTACCTCGCGTACATGCTGAAGTACGACTCCGTTCACGGTCGCTTCAAGGGTGACGTGCAGGTCAAGGACGGCCAGCTCGTCGTCAACGGCAAGACCATCCGCTGCAGCGCCGAAACGGATCCGACCAAGCTCGCTTGGGGCGCTGTTGGCGCGGACAACGTCATCGAGTCGACGGGTATTTTCTTGGACAAGCCCGGCGCCGAGAAGCACCTGGCCGCTGGTGCCAAGAAGGTCGTCATGTCGGCTCCGTCGAAGGACGAGACCCCGATGTTCGTGATGGGCGTGAACGACGAGAGCTACGCTGGTCAGGCGATCGTCTCGAACGCTTCGTGCACCACCAACTGCCTCGCGCCCATTGCCAAGGTCCTGAACGACAACTTTGGCATCAAGCGCGGCCTGATGACCACGGTGCACGCCGCCACGGCGACGCAGAAGACGGTCGACGGTCCCTCGAAGAAGGATTGGCGCGGCGGTCGTGGCATCCTCGAGAACATCATCCCGTCGTCGACGGGCGCGGCCAAGGCCGTGGGCAAGGTGATTCCCGAGCTGAACGGCAAGCTCACGGGCATGGCCTTCCGCGTTCCGACCAGCGACGTCTCGGTCGTTGATCTCACGGTCGAACTCGTCAAAGAGGCGTCCTACGAGGACGTCTGCAAAGCGATGAAGGCCGCTTCCGAAGGCAAGATGAAGGGCGTCCTCGGTTACACCGAAGAGAAGGTCGTCTCGACCGATTTCGTGGGCGAGACCTGCACCTCCGTGTTCGACGCCGAAGCCGGCATCCAGCTCGACAAGACCTTCCTGAAGGTCGTCAGCTGGTACGACAACGAGTGGGGTTACTCTAACAAGTGCATTGATTTGGTGAAGCGGATTTCTGGCTAAGAGCTCTGGGCTAAAGCCCACGCGAAGGCCCTGCTCTTGCGAGTGGGGCCTTTGTTTTTTGTGATGTACAGGATCGTGTTCTTGTTCTCCTCCGTGCTTCGTCGGGGATGCCACGCGACCTACTCGACCTGAAGCGCGGTCGGCGCTCGGCCCCGCCGAGTTTGTTCACTCCGGTCTTCTGTTGCCGATCGCGATCTGCTGGTGCCAAGGTCGGGTGGGGACTTTTCGGCTCGCGCTATCGCGCGAGCGCACGCTGTAGCAGAGCGCTCCGCTTCGCCGGCTCGAGCGCGTGAAACTCCGTGCGGGGCGACGACTCCGTTCGGCTCGACAGCGCGACGACTCCGTCCGGCACGACGGCTCCGTCCAGCTTGCGGCTCTGTCCGACTCAGCAGCTCCGTTCGGCCTACGGCTCCGTCCGACTTTCGGCTCCGCCCGACTCAGCGGCTGCGTGCGGCTCACGGCTCCGCGGCATACGGCTCCGTGCGGCATACGGCTCCGTGCGGCATACGTCTCCGTCCGACTCGACGGGTCCGTCCGACTCATCAGCTCCGTGCGGCATACGTCTCCGTCCGACTCATCAGCTCCGTCCGGCATACTACTCCGTCCGGCTCGGCGTCTCCGTCCGGCTTAGGCCTCCGTCCGACTGAGCAGCCCGTGCGGCATACGTCTCCGTGCGGCGCACGGCTCCGCGGCTTACGTCTCCGCCCGACTTGGCGGCTGCGTGCGGCATACGGCTCCGTCCGGCTTTGCGGCTCCGTCCGCCTCAGCAGTTCCGCGCGGCTTTCGTCTCGGTCCGACTTAAGTCTTCGTCCGACTCAGCAACTCCGTTCGGCTCGACAGCCCCGTCCGCCCTAGCGGCTTCATCCGGCTCGACGTTGCGTCCGCTCTCCCGGCTCCGTTGTCTCAGAAGACTGCAAAGCGGAGCGCACTGCTACAACGCGAGCTCGCGCAAAGCGCGAGCCAGGATCACCTCAACCGACCTTGGCACGATCAGATCTCGATCAGCCAAGGAGAAGCGGAGTGAACAAAACTCGGCGAGGCCGAGCGCCGATCCCGTGTCAGGTCGAGTAGATCGCGAGACGATCGGGCAAGGCACGGAGAGAACACAAAATTAAAATGCAATAAAGTCACCCTCTTTAGCCACCCGACTGGTGCTCGAGTAGCTCAGCGCGTCGCCGTCGATGGCGAGGTCGAGTGTGACGACGATTGCACCGCGTAGCGTGCGGAACATGTAGACGACCTCCGTGTCGCGTCTCGGGCGTTGGCGTTCGAGCGCTTGTCCGCTGAGCACGGTGGGCACGCCGATGGTGAGCATCAACGTGAAATTGAGCAACCGGTTCTTTACCCGACCGGCGAGCTGGTTGGTCAGCTCACGCATGAGGTCGCGTGCGCCAAGCGAAGCCGCCGGGACGGGTGGAGTGAAGAGCGAGAACACCGGGTCAGCCCACGAAAGCGTCAAGCTGCCAGAAGCCTTGACCGAAGTGAGGCTCACGAGCGCGGCCAGTCCGAAATACGTGCCCTGATGCGGATTGCCGACCGATGAAGGTAGGGGGGCGACCGCTATGCCCCGAGACTGAAAAAGCTCGACCGCCGAGCTTTGAACCAGCGCGTCCAGCAGTGGGCGTAGCGCTGCCGGCGCCGTGTTGCGCGGCGGGCCGGGGGGCGATTCGCCTGGAGGTAGGCGTGTGGCGGACAACGTCCTGTGCTCTACTTAGTATCACGGCTCGTCGAGCGGCCAATTGAAGGCCCTCAACTTTTGGGGACCCAGGCCGTACACCAGCCTTGGTAGACACTCCGGCCAAAGCCACGAGGATGCGGTGAAAAAGGTACTCGTCGTAGATGATTCTGAAACGATTCGGCTCGAAGTGAGCCGGACCCTTGGTCAGGCCGGGTTTTCCGTGCTCGAGGCGCGTGATGGCGCCGAGGGTTTGGCGACCGCACTGAAAAACCCGGATCTTGCCCTCTTGGTGCTCGACGTCAACATGCCCGTCATGAACGGTCTGGAGATGCTGGAGCGGCTGCGTCAAGATCCCACAACCGCCGACATCCCAGTCCTGCTCATGACAACCGAGGCAGAAGATCGACTTATCGAACGCGCCAAGAAGGCCGGCGCCAAAGGCTGGTTCATCAAGCCCGTCAAGCCCGAGATGCTGCTAATGGCCACCAACAAGCTGGCGCGCTGAGAGGCCCCCCATGTTCGTCGAACGATCCGATACCACACGAGCCATCCAGGCCCTGGCGGGCGCCGCTTGCACCGAGCTAATGCAGGCCTACGGCGTAACGCTCAACCCCACCGCAGGTTGGGTCGAGTCCGACGAGGTCATGTTTTCTGGCGTGATGGGCTTCGTGGGCGACCGCGTCCGGGGCACCTGTCTTCTGGCGGCGCCGCAAGGCACCGTCGAGGCGGCCGCTCCCAAGGGCGCATCTGCTCGCGATTGGGTAGGCGAGCTTGCCAATCAGCTCGTCGGGCGCTTGAAAGCGAAGTTGATGGCGCGCGGCGCGACTATCGCCCTCAGCACGCCGGTCGTGCTTCGCGGCGTCAAGCTCTCGCCGCTACCGCGCACGGACGTGGCGCCGGTGGTGTTCGAGAGCACGGCCGGCAAGGTTTTGGTCTGGCTCGAGGTCGAAATCGAGAACGATTTTCAGCTCGGTGAAGAGCGCGCGCTGAAGGCCAGCGAAGGCGAGCTGCTCGTTTTTTGAGCCCCAAATCAGGTCGAATCCGCGCCGCCGCCTGAGCGTCGGCGCGCGGCCGGCAGCGAGCACGCTCACGACGACTTTTGGCGAGGGTTTCGCGGTGCTGCGGTCGCTTGTGCGTTCGCGGGTTGGTGCAACGCTTGGCAGCGTCAGCATGACGCCCGTGAACATCGTCCTAGTGCCTGGGTTCCTCGGCTTCGGTCGGTTCGGCGACATCAGCTACTTTGCCGGCGTCAGCCCGCTGCTCGAACGAGCGCTTGCCCGCGAAGGCTTTGACGCTCGCGTGACGGAGGTGGTGACGTCTCCGACGGCCTCCATCCGAAAGCGAGCGGCGCGCGTCTTGGAAACGCTGGTCGCCGTTGCGCAGAATCCCGGCGACATTCACGTCGTCGGTCATTCCACCGGCGGCCTCGACGCTAGGCTGGCGATTGCCGAAACGGCGTCGTTGCCCACACAAGCCATCTTTGGCGATCGAGCCCGGCTTCGCTCGGTGGTTTCGATCTCGTGCCCACACTACGGCACCAACGTATCTACGTACTTCACGCGACCGTTCGGGCGGGCGCTGTTCCGCTGGGTTGCTCGCTACTTCGCGTTCATGCTCGAGCGTGGGCGCTTCCCGCTCAAGGTGCTATTGCGCCTTGGCTACGCGGTCGTGCGACTGTGGGACCCGCGACGCAAGAAGCGCGGCACCTTCGACCAACTCTACGAGAGCTTGCTGAACGACCTTTCGGAAGAGCGGCGGCAGGAACTGGTGCAATTTTTGCGGCAGATCGCCCAGGAACAGGCCCTGTTATTTCAGTTGACCCCGGCCGGCTGTGACTTGCTCAACGCCTGTACGCTCGATCCACCGGTCGCCTACGCGTCGGTGGTCAGCAGCGCAGCGCGGCCGCGTTTTCGCAGCTTGCTGCGCTCGGTAACGAACCTTTACACGCAGATGATGTTTCCGCTGTTTTGGTTCCTGCATTGGCTTTCGCGCGAAAAGGACGCAGCGCTGCGTTTGCAGCTCTCCGTGGCGCAGCTTGCAGCTGTCGACGCCGGCCTGGGGCACGCGGCGGACCAGTTCGACAGCGATGGCGTTGTCCCCGTCTTGTCTCAGGTATGGGGTGCGGTCTTGCACGTGGCGCACGCAGATCACTTGGACGTGGTCGGCCAATACGGCGCCACGGGTGACGACGGTTGGGGCGGTGATTGGCTGCCAAGCGATTCGGGGTTCGACGCGGCCAAGTTCGAAGCGCTGTGGTTCGATGTGGCAGCCTTCATTGCTTTGCAGTCGTCGACACGGGCGCCGGTATCTAGCTAAGGAAAGCCGCGGTCGCGATGTCGCTGAAGTACCACGCCCAGAAAATTGGCTCACATCACTACGTGCTGCCGCGTATCGGCACGATGCGGGCCGACGCTCACGCGTTTTTTTCGGAGGCGCTGTTCGAGGCGACGGAGGAGTCGATGTGGCAGCAGCTCGCCGCTGGCGCCTCGTACGAAGGCGTGATCGGCGCTTACCTCATGCCCGACGCACACTTCGGCTACGGAGTTCCGATCGGCTGCGTGATCGTCACCGAAGACACCATCATTCAGGCTGGCTCTGGCTACGACATTTCGTGCGGCGTGCTGTACATGCGCGTTCCCACGTTGACGGCCCAAGACGTGGCCGATTGGCAGAAGCGCGCGCGCTGGGTCAATGCCGTCGAAGAGCGTGTGGCCACCGGCAAGGGCTCGAGCCGTCCGCGAAAAATGCGCTGCTTCTCGCAAAAAGCGACAGGCGACATCTTGCGGTTTGGCGCCAAGGCGCTCGGTGTCAATGCCGACTTGTGCGAGCGCCAATACATTCCGGTCGCCGAGGACGCCGACCTCGCTTCGATTGAGCGTGCCTACTCGAAAGCCGTGCCGCAGCTCGGCTCAGTCGGTGGTGGTAACCATTTCATCGAGATGCAGGTCGACCGGGACAGCGGCGAGGTATGGGTGATGGTGCATTGCGGCTCGCGCGGCTATGGCTGGCAGACCGCCAATCACTTCTTCTACGCGGGTGCAGCGCTGCGCGGCTTGCCGAAGAATCGCCGAGAGGAGTCATGGTTGCGCGTCGACGAGGAGCTGGGTCGAAGCTATTGGGCTCACCACAACAGCGCCGCAAACTACGCGGTCGCGAACCGCCACATCATCGTCCAAGGCGTGCACGAAGCGCTCGACGAGGTCTTCGGCGCTTCCGCCGAGGTCTACTACGAAATCTCACACAACCTCGTACAGGAAGAGACGCTCTTCTTGCCCGACGGCTCGACCAAGCGCGGCTTCGTGCACCGCAAGGGGGCAACGCGCGCTTTCCCGGCAGGGCACCCCGATCTGGCGGGCACTGCCTGGGAAAAGAGCGGGCATCCGTGTCTCATTCCTGGCTCGATGTACGCGGGCGCCGCCATCTTGTTCGCCGAGCCGGGCGCGCGCGCGTCGGCCTTCTCCGTCAACCATGGCTCCGGACGCTTGCTCGGTCGAGGCGCCGCCAAGCGCCAGCTCGAAGCGTCGCACGACGCCATCGATCGGGAAATGCGCGAGGTCGAGCGCGAGCTCGGCGGCGTGAAAATTCGCGGCATCGTCGGCAACACCGTGCGCACGCCGCTCGACGAATGCGGGCACGTTTACAAAGATCTAGACGAAGTGTTGGGCGTGTTGGAGGCGGAGGGCATCGCAAAGGTAGCGCATCGCTTGTATCCGGTCGCCAACCTCAAGGGCGCCGACTGAGCACGAGCGCGGTTCGGTGCTCGTGCTTCAGCCGTACAGCACGCGAAAGTTCTCTTCTGGCCCCAGGGAGTTCGAGCCGATGCTTTCAAACTGAACGTCGCCGCGGCCGCCGAGCGCGACGTGCGCGGACGCCGTTACCAAAATTTCGCCGGCTTTTGCCGTGTCTTCGCCGAGCTTGCTGGCCGAGTTCACTTCACGGCCCCAAGCGTCCTGATCCGCGATGCGCAGTATTTCTCCATGGCCAATCCCAACGCAGAGCAGAATTTGCTCCTCGGGCTTGCGCCGTTCGTTGACCATGCGGCAGGCGCGTTGCATTGCGATGCCAGCGTCCAGCGCGCGCTCGACGCGCCGGAATAGAATCAGCAGGCTGTCGCCTTCCTCTTTGACCAAGAGTCCGTCGTGTCGCTCCACGATGGGTAGCAGCATCTTGCGCTGCTCGTAGATGATCTGCAGAAAGTGGATGATGCCGAACTCTTCGACCCGCCGCGAAAAGCCGGACAGGTCCGTGAACATGACGGCCCATTGCTCTCCGAAGAGGTCCCAAATGCGTCGGTCCAGCTCGGTCACGTCGGCGCCCGGCAGGCAGCGCTGTTCGACGAGCGACCACAGGCGCTCTTGGCTCACCTTCAAGTCACGTTCCGGCATCAGCTCAGGATAGGCAGGAAGCCCGCCGCCGCGACCTGCTATTCTGCGGCCCCAGCGAGATGGCCAAGAAGATGCGAGCACGGGGCCAACGTCGTGAAACCGAACGCGCGCTCGCCAAGTTGCAGCACGCTCGCCAGCGGCTGTTCGAGCTCGAGTTGGGCGGCGCTGCAGGACGGCCCCTACCGGTCGTCAGCGCGGCGGTCGTCGAAGCTCAGGCCGAGTCGGTGCCGTGCCCGCGCTGCGATGGCAAGCATGAAGTGGTCGAGCACGTAGCCGTCACGCAAGCGGGGGTCAGATTGCGTGAAGTGCGCCTGCGTTGTCGCCAATGTGGGACGACTCGTTCATTGTGGTTTCGCATCCATGATGTCGGTCCGAACTGACACAGCTCCGTCATGTGCCACCCCACGCCACATGAAAATTCCTTGACCTTCGGGAAAAGCAGTCGCGCCGTCGGACGCGCGAAGGGGCTCTCCGAGGCAGCTTGGACGAGCAAAGTGGCCCTTCTTTTCGTGAGTGCGCCCAACGTGTGTCCGGACTGTTTCCAAATCGTCGGGCGGGGCTCCCAACTTCGTTTCCGATCAGTTCGCGACAGGCTGACGAAACACTGGTGAAAAATAGAGCGCGTTAACACTAGGTCGCTCAGGAGCCAGAGGGTTTGAAACCCCTGGCAGGGCCCAAAACCCGTCCACCCCCACGGTCAGTCCGCCCCTTCTCAGAGGTACCCAAGATGTCCAAACGCTTGCTCCTAGTTCTTCTCTTCATCCTGGCGCTGCTGCCAGCTAGCGTGGCCTGGGCCGAGGACGCGCCTGCCGCCGCCCCGGCAGCTGCTGCCGCCCCCGCCGCCGAAGCGGCCCCCGTTGACGTCAAGGCTCTTCAAGATCGCGTCGGCGACCTGGAAGCCTACATGAACAACGGTGCTCGTGTCGCCAAGGACGCTGACGGTAAGGATCGGGCGTCACTCGTCTCGGGCCCCGGGCCCGGCCACAACGGCTGGATCATGGTCTGCACGGCGCTCGTGCTGTTCATGACCTTGCCTGGCCTGGCGCTGTTTTACGGTGGTCTCGTCCGCAGCAAAAACGTGCTCAGCGTCATGGCGCAGTGTCTCGGCCTCGCCGGCGTCGTCACCATCCTTTGGTGGGCCATTGGCTACAGTTTGGCGTTCGCCCCCGGTACGCCTTTCTTGGGCGGCACCAAGTTTGCCATGCTGAAGGACGTGCTGGCCACGCCCAACGCTGACTACGCAGCCTGGGTTTCCCACAACGTGTTCGCGATGTACCAGCTGATGTTCGCGATCATCACGCCCGCCCTGATCGTCGGCGCCATCGCCGAACGCATGAAGTTCAGCGCGTTGATGCTGTTCATGGTGGGCTGGATGTTCATCGTCTACTTCCCCCTCGCGCACATGGTTTGGGGCATCGACGGCTTCATGAACGGCGTGTGGAACGCTAGCGCTGGCATCAAGGCCGTCGACTTTGCCGGCGGCACCGTCGTGCACATGTCCTCGGGTTGGTCGGCGCTCGTGCTGGCCCTGATCGTTGGCAAGCGCAAGGGCTTCGGCAAAGAGAATTTCGCGCCGCACAGCATGGTTTTGACCATGATCGGCACCGGTATGCTGTGGGTTGGCTGGTACGGCTTCAACGCCGGCAGCGCAGTCGCGGCGGACGGCGTCTCTTCGCAAGCGTTCCTTACCACCACGCTCGCCACGGCGGTTGCGTGCGCGGCTTGGCCGGCGGCTGAATGGCTCTCGCGTGGCAAGCCCTCGGTGCTCGGCTTCTGCTCGGGCGCGGTTGGCGGCCTCGTCGTCATCACGCCCTGCGCGGGCTTCGTCACGGCTTCGGGCGCGGTCATCATCGGCGTCCTGGCCGGCATCGTCCCGTTCTTCGCTTGCACCAAGCTGAAGAGCGCCCTGGGCTACGACGACGCGCTCGACACGTTCGGCATCCACGCCATCGGCGGCACGATGGGCGCGCTGCTCGTCGGGATTTTCGCCACGGCTGACGTGAACGCGAACCTCAACATCAACCTGAAGGACATCGTCGGTCAGACGCTGTGGCTCGAGCAGCTCAAGGCCATGGGCCTCACCATCACCCTGGCGGTCGTCGCCACCTGCGTGCTCGGTTACGCGCTCAAGGCCACGATTGGCCTCCGCCCGAGCGAAGAAGACGAGGTCACCGGCCTCGACCTAAGCGACCACGGCGAGCGTGGTTATCACTCGAGCGAAGTAGCCTGACTTCTCAGGTTGCGCTGGTCCGGCCGACCAGGATCTAGCTAAAAATAGGCCCAAAACGCGAGCGGCAGGCACCGGAAACTCCGGGCTGCCGCTCGTGGCTTTTTTGTGGGCACTCTTCGGGCATGGAACTGCCGAGCTACCGCGAGCTAGCGAAGATGATCGACCATTCGCTGCTCAAGCCGACCCTGACGCGGGACGAGCTGGAAGCAGGTTGCCGGCTGGCCCTGGAGTACGACGTGGCCAGCGTCTGCATCATGCCGTACTACCTGGCCCAGGCCAGTGACCTGCTTCACGGCAGCGACGTGCTCCCGAGCACGACGATCGGCTTTCCACATGGCGGGCAGAGCAGCCGAGTCAAGCAGCTCGAGGCCGAGCAGGCGCTGAACGACGGCGCCCGAGAGCTCGACATGGTCGTCAACATTAGCCAAGTGTTGAGCGGCGACTTCGATGCCGTGCGCACGGACATTCTAACGGTGCTGCAGCCGACGCACGCGCGAGGCCAGAAGCTGAAGGTCATTTTCGAAAACTGCTACCTGACTGAAGCGCAGAAGATCCGGCTCTGCGAAATTTGCGGCGAGCTCTCGGTGGATTGGGTCAAGACTTCGACTGGTTTCGGTAGCTCGGGCGCGACGCTGGACGACCTGCGCTTGATGCGCAAACACTCGCCGGCGCACGTGCAAGTCAAGGCAGCGGGGGGCGTGCAAGACTTGGAAATGCTGCTGAAAATCCGGGAAACGGGCGCGACTCGCAGCGGCTGTAGCAAAACGCGCGACGTGCTCGACGAGCTACGACGCCGCCTCGCTCTTGGCGGCCAAGCTTGACGGCGGCTGGCTGGGCGCGCTGTCGCGCTCGGCGTTGGCCGCCCCGACTCGTAGCTCCGCTTTGCGACTCTCGAGCAAGGCGCAGAGGCTCTCGCGCGTGACGCCGAGCCTTTCTGCGACGCCTCGCGCCAACGACGTCTTCGCCACGCCAGGCGTGAAGCGGTAGGTCGCTTTGCCGCTGGGCCCGACCTCGACCTCCAAGAACGCGAGGTCGACGGGACGCTCGCGCTCCAAGCGCGCGGCCAGGCTCAAAAAATGAGTGCTGATGAACGCGGCGGGGGATAGCTCACCCAAGAGCTCGATCAAAAGCTGAAAAATTTCTTCGCCTTCGGTCGGGTTGGTTCCCGAGCAAAGCTCGTCCAAAATGGCGAGCCCGCCGCGCGGCAAGCTCTCGAACAAGCGGCGAATGCGCAACAGCTCGGTGCCCAAGCGGCCCTCGCTTTGGTCCGATTCGGCCTGCTGTACCAGTGAAACGAACATGCCGCTGCGGATAGACAGGCGCGCTGACCGAGCGGGTACGAACATGCCGGCTTGCGCCAACAGCTGAGTCAGGCCGACCGCCTGTAATAGTCGCGTTTTTCCGCCGGAATTGGGGCCGGTGACGATGCTGATGGCGTGCGCGCCATGCTCGACGTCGCAAGGTACGGGAGCGGCATTTTCCAAGAGCAGGAAGGGGTTGAACAACCGTTCGAAGCGCGAGCTTTGCGCCGAACCTGCCTCGGCGTCGTCCGTGACGAGCTCGGGCAGCGAGACCTCGAGTCCTTTGCTCTCGGCTAGCGCGCGGAATCGCAGCGCTGCCAGATAGACTTCGAAGTCGAGCATCAGTTGGAAAAGCCGCAGCCACGCAGCTTGGAGCTCGTCGAACACGTTCTCGACCAGTCGACCCAGCAGTTCCGAGCTTCGCACGCTCATGCCGCGGAACAGCAGCGAAAGACGTGACAGAAAGCGGCGCAGCGGCGAGGCATACCACGGGTTGGCTTCGTTCTCGGCCAGCCGCTGGATGGCGAAGCTGCGGATTTCGCCGTCGTGACCCAAGCGGATGCGAACGTCGACCGTGGCCAGGTTGCTCTCGTAGTCGAGCAAGCTTTCCAGGCTTGCCCAGCCGTCGGAACTTTGGATGTCGACGGCGAACGCATGCACGCGCGAAAGCGGGCCAGTCGTACCGCTGAAAGCGTGCTCGAGCTTTTCGACCGTGGTGCGGAACGCCCGCAGAATGTCCAGGCGTCGCAGCACGGCCGCGCCGTGCCGGGCGCGTTCACCACCCTGAAAGAGCTCGAAAAGGTAGCGAATCTCGGCCCAGGCCTGCTCCAGGCTGCGCACGAGCTCGGGCGAGTGGGCGAGCGAGCCGAGCACCTGGTGGCGAAACCTCAAGACGCGGGCGTCGCTGACTGGGCGCGTGAGCAGGCTCAGCAGCGGGCGCTGTAGCAGGGGATAGCGGTCGCGCTTTTCGGTGCTGGGGCACAGGCAGCGCGCGACCAAATCTTTGACGAACAGATCGTGCGCGAACAGCTCGGGATCGAAGCTGGAGGGGCCCGGGCTGTAGGTCTTCAGCACTTGCTCGAACGCTTCGGGCGAGTTGCCGGCAGCGAACGCGAACGTCAGTGTCTCTGCGAAAAGTCGTGCGTCGAGGCGCAGGCGCGGCGACGGCTCGAGCAGATCGGGTACCTGCATTTCAGGCGCTCAAGGCGACGAGCCGCTCCGCCAGCTTTTGTCGTAGCTCGGCGTAGCGCGCCGTGGCACCCGCCGCGGGGCTGACGCTACTCGTCGGATCAGTCGCCGCGAAGGCTTCGTAGAGCGACGCGAACGGCACCTTGCCGACCGCCTCTGCCGCGCGCAACGCGCCGCCCAGCGCCGACGAGTTGCCCAGTGAAAGCCCGCGGATCTCGGCGCCGAAGACGTCGGCCAAGACCTGGCGAATGCCCTTGTTCTTCGAAGCGCCACCGGTGACACGGATGAGCTTGGTAGGCTCACCTATCCAGTCGGAGTGGCGCTGCATGCTGAGAGCTTGGGCTTCCACGATGGCGCGCGCCAGCAGAGCCGGCTCTTGCCAGGCTACGAATCGCTCGCTACCAAAAAGTTCCACCTTTGGCGCCAGCAGCTTTGGAGTCATCTCCGGAATGAAAAACGGCAGCAGCAGATTGCCTTGGTTCCCTGGCTGCGTTTCTTCGAGAATCGCTCGCGCGAAGGCGTCCCACGACAGGCCGGCCTTCTCGGCCACCTTCTCGCGTGCCAGCGAGCCGTTGGCGAAGCAGATGAGGCACATGAAACCTCCGGCCGGGTTGCCGAATACGTGACCGAAGCCGCGCGGGTCGGTGTGGGGCTCGCGCATTGCGGCGAAGACCGTATCGCTCGTGCCCATGCTGATGACGGCAGTACCAGGCTCCGTGGCGCCCATACCAACCAGGCTCGACGGATTATCGCCCGTGAAAGCGACCACGGGCGTGCCGGCCTTGAAGCCGTACTTCTTGACGAAGTAGCCGGCAATCTCACCCACCTGCGTGCGCGAAGGCACGGCGGGCGGCAGCTTATCGGCGAGGCCCGGCGCGGTGGCGGCTACCAGCTCCGCATTCCACGTGCCGGTCGCGAGCTCGAGCAGGTTCATGCCAGCGCCATCACCGTGATCTATTCCGGCGCTGCTGCCGATCAGCAAGGACGCAAAAAAGGAGCTGACGAGCTGGATCTCGCGCGTGGCGGCGTAGCCCTGCGGGTCACGTTTGTAAAACGCGCGAATCTGTGGACCCGTGAAGCGCTCGATGGCGCGCGAGCCGCTCAGCGTTACCACGCGTGCGTCACCGCCGACCGCAGCCGCGATCTCTGCGCACTCTGCGCTGGTCGAGCTGTCCATCCAAATGGGCGAGGTAGCGCGGCTCAGCAAGGGGCGAACTTGGCTCGCCAAGTCGCGACTCGGATCCCAAGCCGGGACGTCGCTCAGGCGCTGTGAAAGGTAGACGGAGCCGTGCTGTTGGCCAGCGCCGCTGATGCCCTCCACCGCGCTGAAATCAGTGCCGCGGGCCTTCAGATTCGCTAGCAAGAGATCCAGAGCCTCGACCCACATCAGTGGGTCTGCGTGCTTCACCTGTGGGTTTTCGTTGGCTAGAAACCCGCTGGGCGAGCGGTACTGGGGCAAGTGTTTGCCGAAGTTCACGCTCTCGTCGAGCACGACCCGGCCGCTGCCAGTGTCGATGATCATGGCCGAGAGGCTCTGCGTGCTCGAATCCAGGCCCAGGTAGAGTCCCATGGCGGTAAGCGTAGTGCTCTGGCGCGAAAGTCTCAATCAGTACAGGGGAGTTACAGGCGCAAATCGCGGACGCGCATCGTCTTGTAAAATCAGCGCTTGCTTCGCCGCTGGCGTAGCGTGAAAGGTTCGAGAGTGACCAATGCTTTCGAGGCTTCTGCCCCAGCATGACGGCGGCCGTCGAAATCGATCGCAGCCAGAGCTTGCTGGTGGTCGTGCGCTTTCTGCGCGGGCCGACCGACGACGAATTTCGTCAGTACATCGCCGACTACATCCAGGTGCTTCAAACTCAACCGCGGTTTGGGGCAGTCTTCGTCACTACGCCGGCCATGCCTATGACGCCTGCGCGCCAAGTGCGCATGCAAGCGCAGTTCATGAAAGAGCACCGCGAGCAAATCGAGCGGCGGGTCGTGGGTATCGCGTTCTCGCTGTCGAGCCCCTTGATGCGAGGGGTGCTGCGGGGCGTCCTGATGCTTCAGCCCATCTCCTGCCCACACGCGGTGGTCGGCACCGAGGCCGAAGGCGTCGCCTGGGTGAAGGCTCGCTTGTGGACGGATCACGTACGACGCATGAAGGCAGCACCGTAGCTCGCAGAGCTAGGCAATGGCTGAGTCAAGCTTGGAAAGGTAGGTACAGTTGGGTGTTTCTCGTGGGGCGCTAACGTTCACGCGCCTGTTCGTTCAAGGCAAGCCGCCGAAAGACTTGCGCAAGCGCTACCTGGAAGCGGTACGGCTTCGCAAATTCACGCCGCTAACCCCCGAGGCTGAAGCTTCGGAGGCGGTCGGCTGGTGCGTCATCGAGCGGCCGTTCGACCTCGACTTTCAGCCGGATCGCATTTTTTACGATCGCTTCGTGCAGCTCGGTTTCCGCGTCGACAAGTGGAAAATCCCGGGCGTGCTGCTGCGTGCGCAGGTGGCCGACGAAGAGCAGCGCATGCTGTCGCGGGCCGGCCGCGAGAAGCTGACGCGGGCCGAAAAGGAAGACATCAAGCTGCGGGTCATCGGCCGCCTGCGCAAGAAAATCCTGCCCAATTCGCGGGCCTTCGACGTGCTTTGGGACCTGGACGCCGGCACGGTGCTGTTTTTCACGCATTCCGCGCGCGCGACGGAAGAGTTCGCCGCGCTGTTCGAGACGACCTTCGGGCTCGAGCTCCAGACCGACAGCCCCTACGCCGCCGCCGGGCGCGCACAGCTCTCGCCCGCCATGCAGAAGGTGTTCGAGAAGGTCGAGCCCGTCAGCTTCTCGGCGGGGCGAAAGGCGAAGAGCGCTCTCGAAAAGTCTGCGCAGGCCGAGGCGGTTGAAGTCACCGCCAAGGCGCGCGCTAAGGCGCCCGAGGAAGACGAAGAGGAAGACGAGGAACGCTCGGAGCTGATCGAGCGTATCGAGACGACGCGCTTTTTGGGCGCCGAGCTGCTGCTGTGGATTTGGCTGCGGCAGGAGCTCTTCAACGAGCCGGTCGCGCTTGGCAAGCTGGGTGAAGCCGAGGTGTGGCTCGACCGCAAGCTGACGTTGGAGCACGTGCTCGACAAGCTCGAGCGCGTGGCAGTGCGAGGCGCTCAGCCTTCCGGCAGTCCCGAGGCGCGCGAGGCGGTGCGCAACATGAAGTTGCCGGTCGCAGCGCGCGTGGTGCTTCGCATCGCCGAGCAAGACTTCGCCTTCGACTTCAACGCACCGCGTTTTTTGATCGGCGGCGGTGCCGTGCCGGCGTTGCTGAAGGAGGAGGGCGACGACGCCTTCCTGGAGCGTACGACGCTGATTGAGAGGCTGACAGGGCTGCTCGACGCGCTGTTCGCGGCGTTCCTGCGCGAGCGCCTAGCGCCCAGTTGGGCCAAAGCCTGGCAGCCCGCCCTGGTGGCCTGGATGGAGGGCGAGAACGTTCCGGCAAGCGCGTTGAAGGAAATTGCTGCCGCAACCCGGGCTGCCCGGCGTTCGGCATAAGAGCTGCGCGCACATTCGCCGTCGACCAGCACCTTGTCGGCTTCGCACATCGCCACGCAGCGTGCGCCCGTCAAAGTTTCACGAATGCGTCGCTAGCATTGTCGAACGCGCAGCCGCTCATTCAGCGGCGCGGGGGCAGGTTCGTCACGCGCGGCTCGAGGCTTGGGTTTTCTGCTGTCACGGGGCGCGGGGCTTGGCGTCGTAGCGCGCAGAAAGACGTCCTGATATGAGGCGGCTATGCACTACAAGGCGCTCGGTCGCACGGGGTTCCAGGTCTCCAGCATCAGCTTCGGCGCTTGGGCCATCGGTGGCACGTGGGGCACGGTCGACGACGCCGAGTCGATGCGCACCCTGCACCGCGCGCTCGACCTGGGCGTCAATTTTTTCGACACGGCCGACGTGTACGGCGACGGTCACAGCGAGCGACTCTTGGCACGCCTGCGACGTGAACGTCGTGAACCGTTTTGGGTCGCCACGAAGGTAGGACGGCGCTCGAACCCACACGATGCCGCCAGCTACACGCGCGAAAACTTGACCGCCTACGTCGAGCGCTGCCTGAAAAATCTCGAAGTGTCGGCGCTGGACCTGCTCCAAATTCATTGCCCGCCGACCGACGTCTTCTACATGCCCGAGGTGTTCGGTGTGCTCGATGACTTGGTCGAGGCTGGCAAAGTGCGCTTCTACGGCGCCAGCGTGGAGCGTTCTGAAGAGGGGCTCAAGGCCCTGGAGTATCCGGAAGTTCAGTCGCTCCAGGTGGTGTTCAACGTCTTGCGTCAGCGCCCCGCGGAGCTGCTGTTCCCGCGAGCGGTCGAGCGCAAGGTTGGCATTCTGGCGCGGCTGCCGCTCTCTTCGGGCATGTTGACGGGTAAGCTGACAGCCGCCACGAGCTTTCACGCTGACGACCATCGCAGCTTCAACCGCGAAGGCGCCGCGTTCAGCCGTGGCGAGACGTTTTCAGGTTTCGACTACCAAAAGAGCCTTTTGGTGGTGGAAAAGCTGCGCGGCCTGTTGCCGCCCGGCATGACGTTGCCGGAGCTGGCGCTACGCTTCATCGCGTCCTTTCCCGCCGTTACCTGCTCCATTCCCGGCGCGCGCCGCCCCGAGCAGGTCGAGCAGAACGTCCACGTGGGTGATCGCGGCGCGCTTGACGCCAAGCTCGTGCAGGCGCTAGTCGACCTCTACGACGCGGACGTGAAGCCGCTCGTGCACCAGCTGTGGTGACTCTTCACACCGGGCAGCGACCTTTGTCAGTCGTGAAATCACTGGGCATACAAAGTCATTTGAAATCTGCCGCTGCTGGATCGCGTAAGCGCCCATAATCAATTAGAAATTGCTCGGTCAAATGACCCGGCGCCCGATGGCTTGGCATACAAAGTCATTGGGCGGTTGAGCGAGGGCTCGCAGCGAGCTCGCTGCGGCTCCGTGGTGCCGCCCGCCTGGTGGGTGCGGCTGCGGGTGCGGTCGCCTGGTGGGTGCGGCTCACGAGCGTGCGAGGAGTTGTGCGACGCGCGTTGTGCCGTCTTCGCTACCGCGGGGGTCGGCGGGGCCTCTCGGTTGTAGAGGAGGCTCCGCGCAGGCCGCGGGATGCCGCGGCCTGCCCTCGGATCGGTTTTCAGATGCTGAGCTGGGGACGGTCCTTCTGTGGCCAATCCAGGTGGAAGAACTTGCCGCGCG
>JAYUYU010000580.1:0-11712 GCA_043752365.1 Myxococcales bacterium
CCTCGTCATTCACGAGAACACCGTTGAAGTCGAAAAAGGTCGCCGGAAACACGGGCCGAACCTAGCTCAAAACCCCCGCAATTTGGCGGAAGTTGCAACACCTTCGGGATTGTGCCAGCTTCCGCCCTCCAAAAAACCGGACAAGTCTGAGCCTGTTGTCGCGGGGTTTCACCCGCGTAAGGGCCGAGCGAATCAAGTCGAAATATGAGTAAGGGCGATCTGCTTGAGATGGAAGGCGTCATTCAGGACGCTCTTGGTGGCGGCCAGTACAACATCCGCGTCGACCAAGGTGGAGCCATCGTGCGTGCACAGCTCTCGGGTCGCATGCGCCGCCACCACATTCGCGTATTACCGGGCGACCGTGTGCGCGTCGCCGTGTCGCCTTACGACTTGTCCCACGGATTGATCGTCTACCGCGGCAAGTGAAGCCGTCCGCGCGCGCGGTCGTCGGCTTCTGGTGGCTGGCCGTCGTTGCGCTTGCGTGTTCGAAGAAATCCCCCGAGCCCGAGGCCAGGCGCGATGCGTCCTCGAGCTCGAGTTCGCAGCAGCCGTCCGCGGCCGGGGCGCCAGCTCCGCGCCAGCTGTACCTGCCCGACGGCGGCGACCTGGTTCAAAACCAAGGCCAGCTGCAGGCGCTGCCCCAGCTGTTGCCGGGCGCGCCGCCGCCCGTAAGCTCCGGCTGCCCGGCGGAAATGGTGTCCATTCGCGGGCAGTTCTGCATCGACCGCTACGAGGCTTCGCTGGTAGACGCCCACGAGCGCGCGTTGTCGCCGTACTACCCGGCGTCGCACGACGAGCTTGCGCACGTGTACGGCGTGTTCCGGCGGGTCACGCCCAAACGTCACGCGCCACCGTTGCCCCCGCCGCCCGCTTTCGCGCTGAGCGAGGCCTTCGAGCCGCGTGCTCGCTCGCTACCGCAGGTCGTGCCGAGCGGTTACATGAGCGGGGTCGTAGCGCGGCGGGTGTGTGAGAACGCGGGCAAGCGCCTGTGCGCGCCGGACGAGTGGGTAACGGCTTGCAAGGGTCAAAATGCGACCAAGTTTCCGTACGGCGGCCAGTACCAGGACCGCGTCTGCAACGTCTTCCGCGAGTCGCACCCGGCTGTCGTGCTCTACGGCGACGCCTCTAAAAACCACCTCGACCCGCGCCTCAACCTAACCGGCGACGACGCGGGCCCGCTGCTGCGCAAAACGGGCGACACCGCGCGCTGCCGCAGCGACTGGGGCGCTGACGCCATCTACGACATGGTCGGCAACCTCGACGAATGGGTCGATGACCCGCGCGGTGCCTTCCAAGGCGGCTTCTACTCACGCAGCACGCGCGAGGGCTGTGACGCCAAAATCACCGTCCACCCACCGGCGTACTCCGACTACAGCCTCGGCGTGCGTTGCTGCAAGTAGGGGCTGCCACGCCGCAGCCCGATTGCAGAAGCTACCGTTGCGACTTTCGGTCGCGCTGTTCAGCTCGAGATTTTTCACAGGAGATCGGAAGTTCGGGAGTCGTGCGAGCGTGAATTGTTTGGGTCATGCATGGCCGTTGTTTGCGCCCGATCGCAAGAAGACGTTACGTCACGCCTGAGTATGACGCTGACATCGTTGCGGCTCGGCGCCCCCAGTCTGGGCTCGCACGACTCCCGATCTCCCGATCTCCCGATCTCCCTGTGAATCAGGGACTCGCCATAGCGGCTGGGCAGGGCGGAGACCAGAAGGCCCACTAGCCGGCGCCCTGCTTACTTCCGCAACAAATTATGAGCGGACGTAGGTGGATGTCGTACCATTTCGTACATGAAGCGGCTTCGCGCTCTGCCCCTGCTCTTGGTTCTACCAATGCTAGCAATTTCAATGGGTTGCGGTCACCCGGTCCAACGTTCGCTCGAGGGGCGTTGGTTGGGGGACGCGGTCGAGAACTTTGGAGATTCGCAGCTTGCCGCGGCCACGGGCTGGGCGCGCGGCCTCAGCTTCGAGTTTTCCGGCTCGACCGTGACGGTCGCGGTGCCGGCAGAGGAAGCGCGCATCGGTCGCTACCAGGTCAGCAGTGTTCGCGAATCGGACGTGCGCTTGGCGTTCACTGCCAAGGACGGGAAGACCTCCAGCGCGCTGTTCAAGCTCGACAACAATCACAGCATCCGCTGGATGCTCGGCCAAGGCCGCTCCGTCGTCCTCCGCCGCGACCGCTGATCCCTCTCGCCCCGACTGCTGATCCCCTCTCGCGCCTCTGCCGGCTGCCCCTGACCCCTGATCCCTCTCTACCGCTTGAGCTCGAGCACTCGCGTCACCTTGGCGCCGTGCTTCGACGCCGCGAAGCGCACCTGAGTGATGCTCGTCGAGGCGCATTCTTCGGCGGCGGGCGAGAGCGGCGGCTGAAAAACCAGGTCGGCGACCGCGCCAGAGTCGAGGATTTTCAAGCTGAGGGCGGTGTGCGCGGTGATTTCGATGCCGTCGGCGCCTTGGGTGTGTCGGCGGAAGCAGTCCGAGGTGGCCTCGACGACGCGCGCAATGCCGACCTCGATGTCGTTGATGGATGGCTCGCTCGGTGGCTCGGCGCTAGCGATGGGCGGCGCAGCGCTGCCTGGCGCGGGTACGCCCGCGCTGCGCGGTGACGCGTGCTTCAGCGCCTCCGCTGGTGCTTCAGCGCCTCCGACGAGCCTGCCATCGATGCTACCGCTGCGGCCGTCGGCCGCAAAATCCCCGTGCGAGCCGGCTTTGACGAAGAACGCGGCTGCGGCAGCCAGCGGCCCGACCCCAACCGTGCCCTCTTGCACGTCGACCGTTACCCGGCCGCCGGTCAGCGCGACGCGGAATAGCGTGCCGTGCACGGCAATGCGCACGCCGGCCGCCTCGACGACGAACGTCTCGGGCTTGGGATTGTGCACGACTTGCGAGAGCACGCTGCCGCGGTCCAAACGCACGGACACGCGCTCGTTGCGACCAGCCAACACGGCGCTGCTGTTGGGGGAAAGCTTCCACGAGGCCCACGCGGCGTGAACCACCAAGGCTTCGCGCTCGGTCGTTTCTATACGACTGCCGATTGCCAGCGTCTCGCCATCGTGGACGGCCGCCGCTGCGACCTGTGCGTGGTTGGGCCTTACTGGCGACGTCGACGCGGGCGAGCGCGTGCCAAACCAGAGCGCCACGGCCGCTGCTAACGCTAGCGCCGCCCAGGCGCCCGGAGACGACGCGCGCTTGAGCGGGGCAGGAGCGGTTCGCTTTACCTCGCTCAGCAGTTGCTGCTCCAAGCGCGACCAGTCGAGTTCGGGTACGGGCTCGTTGCGGACGTCGCGCACCAGTCGGCTCAGCGCTTTTTCGCGACGATCTCGGGGCTCAACGCCGCTCATGCCGGCTCCTTTGCTGGGCTCGAGTCGCTCGGCCCGTCCGCGGAGCTCGAAAGCTCGTGCGCCAAGCCGGCCAGGCTGGGCTCCTCAGCCAAGAGCGCAAGCAGCTCGCGCCGGGCGTAGAACAACCGCGTGCGCACGGTCAGCACCGGCGAGCCCACGATGCTGGCGATTTCGCCAGGGGCCAAACCTTCCAGCTCGTGCAGCACGAACACCAGACGTTTCTTTTCGCTCAGGCGATCGAGCAAGCGATGAAACGCGTGGACGCGCCTTTGCCGCTCGAGTTGTTCGTCGGCGCGCGGTCGCTGATCGATGGCGCCGACGTGCTCGGGCGCTTCGCCAAAGATGGGCCGGCTCTTGGCGGCGCGCCGATGCATCAGCACGACGTTGACGGTGACCCGATACAGCCACGTCGAGAAGCGCGCGCCGTGCCGGAAATCACGGATGCTGCGATGCACCTGCAAGAAGACCTCTTGCACGATGTCTTCGAGATCGGTCTTGCGGCCCAGCATGCGCTGGGCCAGCCGCGTGACGTCTTGGCGGTGCGCGCGAAACAGCTCTCGGAATGCCTCGGCATCGCCGCGTTGGCAGCGCTCGACGAGGCTCAAAGATTCCACGAGCACGATTTTAACAGCGACTGGCCGTGCAGGCTCGCTCTTGGTGGAAGTGTCCCACCAGGCGGCAACATCGGCCACTGGGTCTATCGAGGGCGGAAACACTGAGAGCGCGGTAAACAACCCTGACTCTGGTGCGCCGCCCCCGCGACATTTTCAGACCGACGCCTAGAAAAGCGTCTTGAGGTCGGTCGCGGTCTTCTTCTTCTGCTCGAGCAGGTGGTTGACCGCGCGCAGCAGGCGGGTCTTCGAGGGACCCGAGATCAGTTTGCCAGCGGCGGCGGCTGACAGGGCGCGGCTCGTGGCGGGACGACCGGAGCGGGGTTTCGTCGGTTTCTCGGCACCTTCGACCGGCTTGGTCTCGGCCTTTTTGGCTTGGCGGCGTGCGAGACGCTTGGCGCGATCTTCGGGGCGCAGACGCTCGAGCTCACGCGAAGCGGCCGCGACGCGGCGGGGGTCAATCTTGTTGGTCTCGAGAAACTGGGCGAACTTGCTAGCCATGGTGCTTTTTGCTCGGACGGGGGTAGTCCCCGGCGCTTCTAAGGGAGCGGAGGGCGGACCATATAGCCCGGTTTAGGACTGGCACAAGGCCGATTCCTCATCCCAGGCCCCCTCTGACACGCACCGACCGGCCAAATCTGGCAAAGTAGTCGCCTCAGGCACTCTTCCCCCAACAGGGGATGCGCGCTTTTCGGGCTCAAATATGGACGCGAGCGAGGCCAGCAAGCTGTCGGAAGCGGCGACATTCGTTCAGCGGAGCACTACCGGTCCAGCGCCGCGGGTCGGCCTGGTGTTGGGGTCGGGCCTGGGCGCGTTGGCCGACGCTCTCACGAACCTCGAGCGCGTGTCCTACGCCAACATCCCACATCACCCCACGTCCAGCGTGGCAGGTCACGCGGGCAACTTGTGTCTGGGCCAGCTGGGGGGCGTCCGCGTCGCGTGCATGCAGGGCCGCGTGCACGCCTATGAAGGTCACGCGCTGTCGCGCGTCGTGTTCGGGGTGCGGCTGCTGGCCGAGCTCGGCTGCCAGGCGGTGTTGCTCAGCAACGCCGCGGGCGGCATCGCTGAACGTTTGCAAGCTGGCAGCCTGATGCGCATCGAAGATCACCTGAACTTGATGGGCACCAATCCGCTCTTGGGTCCCACCGCGCGGGGTCCGCGCTTTCCCGACATGTCGCAGGCATACGACTTGGAGCTTGGGCAGATGTGCGAGGCCGCCGCGCTCGAGGCGGGCGTGCTGCTCGATCGCGGTGTGTACGCGGGGTTGCTCGGCCCCAGCTACGAAACCCCGGCCGAGATTCGCATGCTGAAAATTTTGGGCGCCGACGCGGTCGGCATGAGCACCGTGTCCGAGGTGATAGCGCTGCGCCAAATGGGCGTGCGCGTGGGCGCCGTGAGCTGCATCACCAACTTGGCCGCCGGGCGCTCGCCCGAGCCGCTCAGTCACGCCGAGGTGGAAGCCACCGCGGCCCGGGTGAAGAGCGACTTCATCCGCCTGTTCGAGGGCTGGGTCGCCCGGGTCGGAGGCCAGGCGTGACGGGAGCGTTGCTGTCGTTCGCCGAGCTCAGCGCCGAAGAACGCTCGCTCGTGGACAGCGCGCGTGCAGCCGCCGAGCGCGCTTATTGCCGCTACTCGGGCTACTCGGTTGGCGCCGCCGTCGTCAGTGAAAGTGGCCGAATTTACACGGGCTGCAACGTCGAGAACGCCAGCTACGGCGCGACCATGTGCGCCGAGCGCTCGGCCATTTTCGGGCTGGTGTCCGCCGGGGAGCGGCGCATCACCAGAGTTTGTGTGTACGCGCCGGCCGAACCGGTGGCCATGCCGTGCGGCATGTGTCGCCAAGTCATCGCCGAATTTTGCATCGATGCAGCAGTCTTGGTGGCGGGGCCGCGCGGCGTGCTGCGGCGCTCGTTCGCGGAGCTGTTGCCGGAGGCCTTTCGGCTGCTGGTGGAGGCGGAGCCTTGAGCGGGCAGCGCGTCGTGCCTGCGGGGCGCTTGATCATGGATCAGCCCCCGGAGCTGGTGGTGCACGACGAGCTGCAGCCTTGCCCCTACCTCGAGGGTCGCGTGTCACGTTTGCCGCTGCGCATTCCAGCGCGTGGACTCGAGCGCGCAGAGCTCGAGCAACGCTTGTCGCGGGGCGATCGTCGGCAAGGCTTGTTCTTGTATCGACCGGCGTGCCCAGGCTGCGTGGCGTGCGAGCCCATTCGCTTGGATTTGGCGCGTTTTAAGCCGAATCGCTCGCAGCGTCGCACGTTGCTGCGAGGCGACGAGCGGCTCACGGTGGAGCTTGGCGAACCTGCCGCCGATCAGGAGCGGGTGGCGCTTTACAACCGCCATAAGTCGCTGCGCGGGCTGTCGGGTGGCCAGGGCAAGGTCGACGTGCGGAGCTACCGTGAATTTTTGGCCATGACGTGCTGCGACACGCTAGAGATTCGCTATCGTCTCGAGGGCGAGTTGGTGGGCGTCGCCATCGCGGACCGCAGCAGCGCGGCCTTGTCAGCCGTTTACTGCTACTACGAGCCCAGCTACGACCGCCTCGGGCTCGGCACTTACTCGATTCTCAAGCAGCTCGAGTTGTGTCGTATGTGGGGGCTGCGCTACCTTTACCTGGGCCTGTACATCGCCGAGTCGGCGCACATGCGCTACAAAGCGCGCTTCTTGCCGCACGAGCGCTTGCTCGACGGCAAGTGGTGCGAGTTTACGTAGCGACGCGCGCGCCCTCGCCGGCCCGCAGCGCCGGCACCAAACACAACGCGCTCAGCAGCGCCATGCCGACCAGGCATGGAAACAACACCTGCCAGCCGTAGCTCTCGACCATGCGTGGTACGGCCAAGCCCACCACGAAGGCGCCCACCGACCCGATACCATTGACGAAGCCGGTGGCCATCGACGTTGCGTTGCGACCCCCCGCGTCTTGCGCCGCGGCCCCGCACAGAATCGAGTCGGGCGCAAACAGCAGCGCACCAATCACCGCCAACAACACCACATTCAACGACGTGTTGGTGCCCACCAGCTTCGCGCAAGCGAACAGCGCCAGCGCCAGGCCAATTAGTGAGATCGCCGACAGCGGGACGCGCCCCAACTTCGGCCTGTCCGACAGCGTGCCAATCGCGATCACACCCACGAGCCCGCCCGCCTCGAAGGCCGAAGCTACGTAGTTGGCCGTGTCGACCGGGTACGCCAGCTGCTTTTGCAGGTAATACGGGAGCCACAGCTGCAGCGCGTAACGCATGAATTTGATGAAAAAATAGCTGGCGCCATAGCTCCACAGCACACGGTTCTTAATCACCTCGCGCTGCGCGCGGCGGCGTTCGGCGGCAATTTCGTCGCGGTCCAGCGTGACCTCGCCGGCCAGCGCCGGGCCAGGCTTGACCACCAACAACACCAGCAGCGCGACGCCGACCATGATCAGCATCGGGGCGCGAAACGCGGCGCGCCAGCCGCCTGCATGGATCAAAAGGCCTGCCAGCGGCCCCGCCAGGAGCGGTCCTACTTGGTAGCAGGTGGACCACCAGCCCATGACTTTGCCGCGGTTCTCAGGCGTGGTCCATTCGGCCATCGCGCGTGTGACGCCGGGCCAACCGGTGGCTTGAGCGATACCGTTCAGCGTGAACAGCACCATCAGCAACAGCGCCGCGCTGGAAAACCCGAAGGCAAAGCAAAGCGTTGCCGACGCGATCAGGCCGAAGCTGACCAAACGCCGCGCACCGATGCGGTCGCCCAGCATGCCATTCAAGAACTGCCCCAACGAGTAGGCCGCTAGGTAGCCGGAGTCGACGTAGCCCAACTGGCGCAAATCGAGGATGTGGTCGGCCTCGATGGCACGCTTGGCGGCGCTGAAGCCCTTTCGCCCCAAGTAATAACTGGCGTAGGCCAACCAGGTCGCGCCCCACACTAGGTTGCGGCGACGGTTAGCTTGGCTCACGCTCGACCATTATCAGACGCGCGCGCTGGATGCCGTCACGCGGCCGCCACAGTCGGGGCCGCGTCGCCTCACCTCACTCGAACGGGCGGCCTTCGGCTTCTTCGATTTGGGCAAGTGCTGCGGCCAGCGCGTCTTTGGCGCGCTCGAGCGAGCCGCGATCGTCGCGGTGCTTGTCGCTGGCGCGCGAGAGCTTAAGGCTCGTGCTTTGCAGCTCGTTCTGCGCCGCCGCGGTGTCGCTGCTGGCAGCTGCCAGGGCCGCCTCCAGCTGGACGATCTTGGTCTCGCGCGCCTCGACAGTACTCTTTTCTTGGTCTCGCTGCGAGGTGCGTTCGGCTAGGTCCGCTTCCAGCTGCGCGATGCGGGTGTCGCGCTCTCCCAGCGTCAGGCTCTTCGAGTCGCGCTCGTTCGTGCGCTCCTGAAGCTCGGCGGACAACCCGGCGTTGCGCTCGTTCAGCTGCTCCAGCGTGCGTTGCGCGTCGTCGCGTTCGCCGCTGCGTGCCGCGACTTCGGCTTCGAGCGAAGCGATGCGCGCGTCGCGCGCAGCCTCCGAGGCTTGCTTTTGATCGACCAGTGCCATCAGCGCAGCCGAGTGATCGGCGGCTTCTTTGACTTGCTCTTGCTCTTGCTCGGCGATCAGCTCGGCCTCACGCGCGGCCAGGGTCTGCTCGGCCGCGGCGGCTTGCTCGACCAACGCTTGCTGATGTTCGGCGCGCAGCTTGCCGAGCCCGTCTTCGTTGGCGCGGTGCAGCGACGCCAGCTTCGAGTCGTGCTCTTTTTTGAGCTCCGCTTCGCGGTTCGAAACGGCCTCCGCTTTGGCGCTGTCGTGCTGGTGTGCCAGCAGGCCAAGGGCTTGCTGGTGGTCGGCATCGGCGGCGTGACGCGCTTCTTGCCGCGCCGCTTCGGCTGCAGCCTCGGCCGCTGCAGCGGCGGCCGCCAGGGCCTGCAGCTTGCCGCGCTCGGCCTCTTGCAAGGTCTGCTGGTGATCGGCGACCAACGTCGCGTGCTGCTCGTCCTTTTCAGCGAGCCTGGCCTGATGGGCGGCTGCCAGCTCGGCCAGCTCGGCCCCGCGCGCGTCCAAGTCGACCTTGGTCTTCTCGGCTTTGCGCTTGAAGTCGTCAGCGCGCTTGACCGCCTGCTCTTTGTCGTTCTTGGCGGCTTCGGTGCTCTTGGCCTGATCACTGACCTGCTTTTCGAGCTCGCTGATGCGATCGGACAGGTCGGCTCTTTCGCGCTCGAGGCCGAGGCCGCTTTCGCGCAAATTGAGTAGCTCTTTGTCTTTGTGCGAGAGCTGATCCTTGAAGTCGAGGATCTCTTTGTCCTTCTTGTTCAGCTGCTCACGCAGGTCCAAAAATTCACGCGCCGAGCCTGCGCTCTTGCCGCTGGATGCGAGCTTGGCCTGCACCTCGGTCAGCTCGCGTTGCAGGCGCTGCACCTCGACGTCCTTGCCGGCGCCGCGCTTCGAGACCTCCTCCAGCTCGCCCACGCGATCTTTGGTGCGTCGGACTTCGTCTTCGAGCTCCTTCACGCGCAGGCGTGATTTTTCCAGCTCTTCACGGTACTTGACGACGTCGCCCAGGTCCGCGGCTCGTGGCGGCAGCGACGACGGGCGCATCGATGGCAGCCTGGCCGGGGTCGGCGCTGCCGAGCGCGGTAGCGGCAATGCCGCCGCAGGTTGAGGCGCCGGTACGCTCGCTTCTGGCTCGGGTTCGGCCCCGGTTTCGATGTCGTCGAGCTCGACCTCGTCGGCGTCTTCGATATCGAGCGCTTCGTCCTCGTCGGTTTCCAACCCCGTTGCTGCCGCTTCGTCGGCAGGCAGGGCAGCGGCTTCGGGCGCTCGTTCCGAGACCGCAATCTCGGCGTCGTCCATGACGATCTCGGCGTCGTCCATGGCGATCTCGGCATCGTCAATGGCGACTTCGTCGCTGTCGTCGGGCGGGAGCACAGACGCAGCGGGTTCGAGCGGCAGGCTCGTGGCCTGTGCCGGGCTCACGCTTCGAGCCCCTGCGGCGGGCTGGATAGAGGGCGCTGCAATTTCGGGCTCGTCGATCAACGCGCCGAAGGCTTGTTCGGCGAAGTCTTCGACGTCGGCGTCGACCATACCTTCACGCGTCGAGGTGCCGACCTCTCGGTCGTCGGTCACTTCGGCTTCGCTCGTCTCGACGACTTCGGCGTCTTCGATCTCGATGTCGTCCTCGTGCACGATGGCTTCGTCACTCACTGGCGGCAGCTCGGTCGCTGTGTCGACTTGCGGGACCAGCGAGACGTAGGCTTGGGCGCGCGCGAGCAATTCCTCGAAAGAGATAGGCTTGTGGACGTAGTCCTCGGCGCGGGTGCGCAGCCGCCGGTGCTGCTCGAAGGTCTCCTCGGTGGACTCCGAGCTCATGATGATGAGCGGCACGTCCTTGAGCGCCGGATCGCGCTTGAGCTTGTTGCAGACCGAGAAGCCGTTCATGCGCGGCAGCTCGATCGCAAGCAGGATCAGATCCGGCTTGTCGCGACTGGCGGCCGTCAGCCCGTTGTTCGCGTCGTCAACGAGCGAGACCTCGCATCCGTGCTTGAGCAGCCCGGTGCGAAGGGTTTCTGCGAACGAGGGATCACTCTCGAAAACGAGTACCTTGATGGCCATCCAGGTCCTTGAAATTACGGCGAGAGTCGCCACGATATCGGGCGCCTCCACGAGGGTCAAACCTCTCCGACTCAGTCTCAGTCTCCGTCTCCGTCTCCGTCTCCGTCTCCGTGCCCGTGCCCGAACTGCCGCTTGCGTTGCGCATGGCGGCCGGCCGGGCCTCTACCTCGACGCCTTCTCGGCGTGACCACTCTTGTGGGTGCGTTGGGCGAGCACTTCGATAACCTGCCGCAGAGTCAGCCCGCGCTGAGTGAGGCCGACCAGCGCGTGGTACAGCAGGTCAGAAGCCTCCGACAGCACCCGCTCGTCGCTCTCGTTCTTGATGGCATCGGCGAACTCGCTGGCTTCTTCGCGGATCTTCGCGCCGACCTTGTCGGGTCCCCCCTCCAGCAGCGACTTCGTGTAGCTCTTTTCCGCGCTGGAGCTTTTGCGCGACTCCAGCAGCTCGCCGAGCTCCGTCAGAAACGGCGCGGCTTCGCTGGCTTGATCGGTAAGCGAGCCGCCCGCAGCGACGCGCCTGAAAAAACAGGCAGGGCGACCCGTGTGGCAAGACGGGCCGACTGGCAGCACCGACAGCAAGAGCGTGTCCGCGTCGCAGTCGGCGACGACGGACACCACCTGCAGCACATGCCCGCTGGTCTCGCCCTTCGTCCACAGCGCACCCCGGGAACGGCTGAAAAATGTGGCCTTTCCGCTCGACAGCGTCAGCTCGAGCGCCGCCTGGTTCATGTAGGCCAGCATCCTCACCTGTCCGGTCAGGTGGTCTTGAGCAATCGCGGGAATCAGGCCGCGCTCATCGAACTTGAGCATCTCGCCGGGGTTTGCCTCACAATGGGGGGCTTGGCGATGCCGAAATGTTGGAGCCTCCGTTTCTGGCTCCTCCGCTTGCGCACGAGGTTGGGGGGTCCGGACCCGACCTCTGCCCAGCTTGGGGGCCCTAAGCCTCGAAATCGCGCTCACAATCTATTGAAATCATTAGGCTTATTCGTTGGCGCGGATCGTGCTCTCGTATTCCCCAGCAGTCAGCCCACTGCTCGCCCCCAGGAGAAACCCATGCCCCGTCTCGCTCCCCACCTGTCATTCGGAACCAGCGCCCTCATCGGTGCGCTAGCGGTGCTCTCTGGTTGCTCCGGCACTTCCTCGACTTTGCCAGACGGCAAGGCCGATGCAGCAGGCGTCGGGAAGATCGTCTACGCGGTCCGGCAGCACACGGT
>JAYUYU010000581.1:0-4802 GCA_043752365.1 Myxococcales bacterium
AACGGCCGGCTTATCCGGCTCGCAGAACGCTCGGATTGGAGATTAGGTCATGTCGAAGCAATTGTTGGGGTTGGGTAGCGTGGTTGGTGCCGTGGTGGCGTTGGGAGCTGCGGTCGGTTGTAGCGACGGCTTTGCCGGCGGCGACTGTCAAGCGAGTCGCACTTGCGCGTCGGCGGCAGGCGAACGTGCCGTGGCGGCAGGCTCGGACGGCAGCAGTGACACGACCGTCGGTGGCGCTGGCGGGGGTGACGACGCAACGTTGGGCGGCTCGACAGCCGTTGCTGGCGCAGCCGTTGCTGGCGCAGCCGTTGCTGGCCCGGCGGGTACCGGTGGCGTAGATGGTGCCGTAGACGCTGGTTGTAGCGCCGACGTTGAGTGCTCCAACGACGACCCGGTCGATGGCGAGGAAGTTTGTGACAAAGGCGCGTGCTTGGTCGGCAACGCGCCACCAACCGTCGTGTCGTTCACGCCAGAAAGCGACGCGGTGGAGGTGGAGCCGGATACCAGCATCGTGATCCAATTTAGCGAACCGCTGGATCCAGCGACCGTGACCCCTTTGACGATTCGAGTGTTGGACGGCACGACGGTGGTGCCGGGTGAACCGGTGTACGCAGACGGCAAAGTAACGTTCACGCCCAGCGCGCCGCTTACCCTGCTGGCCCCCTACACCTTGTCGGTCACGACGGGCGTGACCGACGAAGCAGGAGCGCCGCTCGTGACTGAGCTGTCTTCGACGTTTTCGATCCGCGACGGCGTCTGGCACAAACCCACTAGCGTTGCCAAGGATTCACGCGGGGTACTCTCCGACGTGTTGCCCATGACTTCGGATGGCAGGGTACTGCTCGCCTGGTCCGGTAGCTCGACCAGCTACTGTCCCGCTTGGGGGCGCTGGTTTCAGCGCGGAGCGGCGACGACTGCGGCAGAATCCTTTGGGATTGCCGGGCAAACCGAGTGCAACGGCGTTTCTTCGGGTGGCAACGCCGCGGGCGTCAGCGCGGTGGTCTGGCGCGAGCCGGACATAGATAATGGTGCACACATTGTACAGTACCGCGGGGGCGCCTGGCAGCCGGCGCCAGTGCTCGTGGCTAAGCAGGCGAACAGCTTTCGCTTGCGGCTTGCGGTCGCACCCAGTGGCGCGGTGACTTTCTTCCAGCACCAGTCCAGCGGTTCCAAAACGTGGACCAGCGATGCTGCCGGAAAATGGCCTGCCGACGGCAACGCGGTCTCCACTTTCAGCGCAGAGAGTCAGACGAGCGTGAGCTTTGATGCGAAAGGCAAGGGTCTTGCGGTTTGGCTCGCCAAAGACTCGGCAGGGGTACAGCGCATTCTGGTGTCCAGGCTCGCTGCGGCAAACGGAAAGTGGCTGAAAGCCGAGGACCTCGACGGCAGCGTCGCGTCCACGAATGCGCCCGAGCAGCGGGGGGTGCCTGTCGTCGCGATGGATGCCAGCGGCGACGCGCTCGCGCTTTGGGTAGAAGCGTCGTCGACTCGCAGGCTGATGGCGAGTCGCTACGTCCAGGCCACGGGTTGGGGATCGCCCGAGGTCATCAGCGGTTCTCCAGTTGTCGACAGCGTCGTGGAAGCCCCCGCCCTGGCCTTCGATGGGCAAGCTTTCGTAGCTGCCTGGACGGCCCAGGACGCTGGCAAGCGCTACACGTACACCGCCCGCTATGAGCCGGCGACCGGCTGGGGCACCTACGAGAAGCAGCAAACGACCGCCGCAGACGCTACGAGCGCGGCCAGAATGCCGCGGCTGGTGAGCGACGGGCGCGGCAATTTACTGTTGGTTTTCGCGAAAGGTACGGCGCCGACCTACACGCTCGTGTCTCAGCGCCACTCGAAGTCGAGCTGGGGCAAGATCCAGGCGCTGCCCGGGGGCACGGTATCCAACAAGAACTTCGAGGATGGCAACATTCTGCCGCTGTCGATGAGCGCCAACGGTTTGGCGGCACTGGGCTGGACCAACTACGACAGCGTCAACTACGACAGCGACGTCCTGCTCGCCAGCTTCTACTGACCCGCGCCGCCCCGCGCCTACCTCGGAAACCGCCATTGGTCGTACGCGGCCCATGACGGTTCCGGGGCGGGGAAGATTTTGAGGCCGAGTTGCTCCAGGTAGTAAAGTGGGAAGGCTTGCCAGAAGATGGGGACCGGCAGCAGCAACACGGTGCCGAGGTAGGGGATGCCGGTCAGGCAGCAAGTGACGCACTGCAGGATGAACATTGCGATGGCGATGCCAATGGCCAGCACGAAGCGCAGGACATAGAAGACGATCAGGCCAGCGACGTTGCCCGACAGCACTTCGCGCCGGCACATGCGCCAGGCTTCGGCGACGCGCACGTTGCGTACGACCATCAAGGGCACGACGAAGTCGTTGAGCACTAGGCCCGCGATACCGAGCGGAAAACCGACGGCAAACAGGGCGAAGCTGAACAGCGCATAGGCCAGCATGGCCCTTGGCCCGGCAAAACTGCCTGCTTGAAAGTCCGCGAAGCCGGTGGCAACGCTGGCGCCCATCAGGCCCAGGGTGAGCAGCCCGCCACCCCAGGTGAGCAACCAACGGAACTTGAACAGGCTCATGCCCAGCTCGGCGGCGCTGGCCCACTGTTGGTTCAGGTTGACGCGATCCCAAACCACGGACTCGACCAGCATGAGCTTGGCGCGACTGGAGAGCCACAGCACGACGAGTGAGAGCGTCATCACCACGAACATGCCGCCGACGGCCAACGCGACGTACAGCGCAAAGTCGTCACGAAAGGCGCGCACCAGCTCGTCGAGCATGCCTTGCAGCTCGGCGCCTGGGCCACCACTCGGGGTCTTTGGAAACGTGGGCCCGGAGCCGAACGGCAGCTGTGGGGTTTGGATGGTGTTGTAGCCACCCTCACCGCATTGCGCCAAGAACACCGTGAAGCCGAGCGCGAACCATTTCTCGCCCTTCAGCGGGAACAGCAGCTGCTTACTACGCTCGACGGCGTGACTGAGCGCGTCGGCGGCGGAACCTGCCATGATGGAGTGAGCTTAGCGCAATCCGTTTGGGTTCAGGCCAGGCTGCGCCCGCGTTCGCCCAGGCCTTGGATGACCGAGTGCAGGCTGCGCAGCCGCACCAGCTTTTCGGCGCCAAAGCGGCTTTGAATGCCGGCCGAAAGCGCAGCGACCCGCGCCGTACCGCCCGTGCAGCACACCAAGTCGATGCCGGTCGCGCCCAAGCCGCTCGCCTGGAGGGTGCGATCGAGCGAGCCCAAGATCGTGTCCACCTGTGGAGTCGAAAAGCTTTGGAACTCGCCGCGCGTGATCGGCTCGGCGATGTCGATGCCTGGGTAGTCGAAGCTGAGCTTCGTCACCTCGAGATCCGAGAGCTCACGCTTGGCGTGCTCGATCGACTCGAACAGCTGAAAGCCGAGCGAGTCTTCGACCAAGCACAGCAGTTGATCGATATGCTGCTTGTCGTCCTTGCCCAGCGAGCCACTGCGGATGTCACGCAAGAAGGCCATGATGTCGCGTTGCGCTAGCAGGCACGTCTCGGCCGGAGAGCACAGCGATTCCATCAGCGGTCGCGGCATGCTGAGCACGTTGGAGCCGAACGGCACCTTGTACTTCACGTCGGCGCCGAAGTGCCGGCTCACCTTGTGGCGCATAATGGAACCGTCGAAGGCGTCGCCTGCCACCGACACACCGCCGATGGCCAACACCTCGACGTCTTGCTCCTCGGGTGTCAGGCGCGCGACGGTGAAATCCGACGTGCCGCCGCCGAAATCGGCGACCAAAACTACTTTTGGCTCGGTCAAACGGCTGCGAAAATCATAGGCCGCCGCGGTCGGCTCCGGGCAAAAGTGCACCTCCGTGAAGCCCGCAAAGTTTGCCGCCGCGCCCAGTCGTTCTTCCGCCAGCGCGTCGTTTTCGTCGTTGTCCGAAAAACGCGCGGGTCGCCCGAACAGCGCGCGCCGCACGTCCACGCCGTAGTGAGCGTTGGCGCGGCGGCGCATCTCGCGCAAAAAGACGCCAATCAGCTCCTCGAGTTTGACCGCTTTGGAGCCAATGCGTGTCTCCTCGAAGCTGGGCATCGGCAAGAAGCGCTTGAGCGAGCGCAAAAAGCGACCCCGCATACCTTCGGCCACGTAGCGCTCCAGCGCTTCGGCACCAAAGTATTGGTCGGTCGTCTCCGAGAAGAACAGAATGCTGCGAAACACCGACGGGTCGCTCGCCGCCGGGTCGAGCGCGAGCGGCGCATCGACGGCGCGCGCGTTCACGCCGCACAGCAGCGAGTTACTGGTGCCAAAGTCGATCGCGTACAGCGTGGGTTTATCTTCGAGCATAGGAGTCGGGGGAGTGTGTCTGCGCTCCTCGTACCCCGTGTGCAAGCCGATTTTTTCGCGCGCCCGTAATCAAGCCGCCTGCTGGCCCGACTGACGGCAGGAGCACGAGCATCGTCAACGGTTGCTTCTGCCGAAACTGCGCCGACGTAGAGCCCGCCGAAAAGGGCACGGATCCGGCTAAACCCGGCCGCGAATACTAGCGGCGCCGGAGTCTACATTCCGCCGTCAGCCGAATCGACCTGGTTCCCTTCAAGAAACTTGCGCCGGAGCGGCCCTCGCCCGCGCCACAATGACTTGGCAGACAAAGCCATTGTGGCGACGCGAGAAAACGGTGCAGATTGGCGAACGATTACGAGGTGTTAGCGGGCTGCCGCTGAGGGCTAGCAGCATCACTTGGCATGCGAAGTCATTCGGACGAGGCGAAGGGCCTTCCGGCGCGGTTGACGCGAGTGGCGCGAATCGCGTGGAGCGGGCGGGCATTCCGAGTGG
>JAYUYU010000582.1:0-4800 GCA_043752365.1 Myxococcales bacterium
AAATCGTCGTAGCGTTGCAGCCCACGATTCCGTCGGGCACGCTCGAGCTGCGCGTGGGAACGGAGCTCGTTGGCCTCAATGGGCGACCGCTCGCGGCGCCGGTACGCGGCAGCTACCGGGTCGTCAGCGGCCAACGCCCAACCATTCAAGGCGTGGCGCGCGTAGCCCTGGGTCGCGAATTGCCCGCCTATTTCCACGCCGATGGCAGCGAAATCGCCCTGGTGCGGGGCAGCGGATTCGGTAGCGTGCCAGCTGATTTGTCCATCGACGTGAGCGGCGTCAGCATCGCCAGCTTCAGCCTGGTCAGCGACACCGAGCTGCGCTTCTCACTGCCGCACCTGGATCTGGCTGTCGACAGCGCGGCACTTTCGCTCAACGTCTCGCGCCGTGGTGTAAACGCTACCCGCTACGGAGCCTTGATCACGCAGCCGCGAGTGCTGCTCAGCGACGTCAGCCCGGCGACTGGTCCCCCCCAAGGCGGCAACTTGGCTAGCCTCTTCGGCACGGGGTTCAACCGCTTCGTGCAGGTGCGCTTCGGTACCGCTCCAGCCGGCAACCTGGAAGTCCAAAGCAACGGCCAGCTCAGCGTACGTGTCCCGTCCGGCAGCTTCGGAGCGGTCGACGTTAGCGTTCAAAGCTCGCTGTTCCCCGATGAAGCGAGCGTGCTCGCCAAGAGCTACTTCTACACGAGCCAAAGCACAGGCAGCGTCAAGCTGGGCCGCGCCAGCGGTGACCAGAACCCAATCTCGGCCATCGCCATGGGTGATCAGGTTCTGTATGCAGTGACAGCGCAGCGCTACGACGCCTTCGATGCCGCCGGCGTTCCGCTGCTCTCGAAGGTCAACGTTCCGTACGCGCACCTGTTGGTTGCTGACCTGACCGATCCAGTCGCGCCGAAGATCATCGAGAAGGACTTCAATGGCACCCCCCAGCGCTTCTTCGCTGAGGTCGGCCTGCCGCCCGACGGCTTCCGTGACGTGCACGTCAGCGGCGGCGATCTGTTCGTCGTCGGTGGCAATCAGCTTCTGTACTTCGACGTCACGTTGCCGACCGATCCGCTGCTTTTGAAGCAGCTGTCGTTGCTCGGCAATGGCGCTGCCCCGATCCAGGCCTACTCGGTGGCTTCACGCGATAGCTTGGTGCTGGTCGCCGCGCAGGACGGCGTGCGCATCTACGCCTTGAACGCCGCGCGCGAGCTGACACTGCTCGACACGCTCGGGGCGGCCACGCTCGGTGGCGAGCCCCGCTACTTGCGTGTGGAGCAAGACGAACTGTGGGTTTCGGTACCGAGCGCCGGTCGCATTCTGTCGTTCGAGCTCGCTTCCGGCACCTACCGCGCAACGCGCAGCGTCGAAACCAAGGATCGCCACGGACGCGCCTTCCAGGCGGCTTCATTCGCGCTCGCCCGTGGCTTGCTACTGGTCGCCGGCGGCGACGCTGGAACCGTCGTGGCGTTCCCGATTCGCGATGCCGGGGCGATGACCGCTACCGCTGACCTCGCGTTGCTTCAGCTCGTGCAGGGTGTGAGCCCGAAGGCGAAGCGGGTCGTGGTGCAAGGACGCACTCTATACGTCGCTGCTGATGGTGGGGACGTGCAGCTGTTCGACATCGGCGGCTGGCTCAACAAGGATTTCGTCACAGCGCCCGCTATCGCCGACTACTTCGACGTGATCGGCGAGGTGAAGGGGATTGGCCTGGGCCGTCGTGCCATTTATGCGGGCACGGCCTTCGCTTTCGACGGCGTTGGCGCGCTCCAGAACCCCCTCGCGGGTCCGCCCTCGAGCGCTGACGGCGCCGTTTCGACGCTGACCGATCGGTCCATCAACATCGTGGAGCTGGTGCCGGAGCCCAACGGCATCTTGGCCGCGGCTCAGCCGATCGAGGTTCAGCTGAACCGCCTGGTGGACCCGTCGCTGCTGGTTCAGCCGGACGACTTGCTCGAGGTCACGCGCTCCGGCGTACCCGTGTCGGGCTTCGTTTCGGCGCGCGTGAACAATGTCGGCACTCGCTTGGTGTTTGCCCCAGCGCAACCGTTCGCGGCCGGCCAGGAGTACCTGCTGCGCGTCTCGGGAGTTATTGCCGACATTCATGGGCTCGCCCTGGGGCGGGACGCGCAGTTCCGTTTCGTCGCTGAGCAGTATCCAGCGCCGACACTCGAAGGCGTCGCGCCGAGCATCGGCACGTGGCGCGGTGGCGAGCAGCTCGTGTTGACCGGCCGCAACTTCGTAGCGCAGACGCAGGTTACGGTTGGCAACATTGCGGTCCCGGCGAATCGCGTGCTCGCTCAAACGCCAACGAGCATGACGGTGTTGGTGCCGGCGCTGCCCGCCCAGCCAGCAAAGAACTTGCTGGTCGGCGTAGCCGTGAACAACGGGGCGCTCCGCGCGCTGCGCGCGGGCGCCTACACCTACGTGGTCGACCCCGTCATCGAGGCGATCGGCCAATATTCCCCCACTACTGGCGGGCTGAGCGCCTCCGACGACCAGCTCGCCTTCGCGTCGGGAGAATGGGTTGGCATCAAGGGTCGCGGCCTTGGACCGCTGACCGTCGTTACGCTTGGCGGCAGGCTCGTCGACAACGTCACGCTGGCGGGTCCCGATCTTCTGACCTTCCAGCTACCCAACGACGTAATCGGCCACCTCGAGATTGGCGTTCGCAACGGTTCGGCGACGGCTGTCAGCACCGAAATCGAAGCGGTGCTGAATGTGGGGGCGGCGCTTGCGAGCGAATGGCTGCGGGCCCGCGACGGTGACTTCTTGGCGCTGGCTGCCGGCAAGAAGCTGCGCCTGTACTCGACGCGCGACAGCGCGGTGCCGACGCTGCTGTCCGAAGTGACGTTGCCCGCCGACGTGCGCGCTGTGGCGCTCGACTACCCGGTGGTGCTGGTCAGCGCCGGTAGCAATAGCGATCTGTATCGCTACAACGCGAGCAATTTCTACGCGCCCACGCTCGAGCACAAGCTGCTCAACGCCAAGGGGGTGGCGCACGACGCGCTCTGCTCGGCGGCCGGCTTGTTCGTCTCCAAGGGCACCGATGGCGTGCATTGGGGCAGCACCGCGGGTCCCGACTTCACGACGCTCACCGGCACGACCGACGTGATCGCCCTCGCGTGCGACGAGCGCTACCTGTTCCTGCTGCGCGCGGGGACGCTCGAGACGCGCGAGCTGGCGGCGCCGGCCACGCTGGTCGCGGCCCAGGCGCACGGCGTGAGCGGCGCGCGTTTCTTGCGCTCGGCGGTGCAGCGCCTGCTGGTGGTCGGAACGTCCAGCCTGGCCGGCTTTACCACCGGCCGCCTACACGCCGGGGCGCTCGAAGCGCTCGGGACGTTCGTCCAGGCCGGGGTTGTCGATGCGGCTTTGGGCGGCGAGCTCTTAGCCGTCGCTCCGAACAGCAACGAAATCCGCCTCTACGACGTGGCGCCTTCATCGGGCAGCATGGTTGCGCGCGAGATCGCCAAGGTCGTTGCCGGCGTCAGCGGCAACCTGAGCTTCGACGGCAAGATGCTCGAGTGGTCCAGTGGCGGCTACAAGAACGTCAAGGTCCCGCTCGCGCACGTGACGTCGCTCGAGCCGTCGCGCGCCATCTCGGCTCCAGATCAGCGCCTGGCTTTAGGGGTAGCCGGAGCTACCGAGGCCTGGTTGAGCTCGCGGCTCGATGTGTCGGACGAGTTAGGGACGCCGGTGCCGGGCACGACCGCCGCGGTTGGCCAGCGGCTGGAGTTCACGCCGGCCGGTGCCCTGTTCGTCGAAGGACGTCAAGCGTATCGGGTCCAGCTCGCAGTTGAGGCAGCGAACGTCATTCGCGGCGGCCGCGTCGACGACGATTTGGGCTTCTGGCTCGAGAGCGTGCCGCTTTTCGGAGCCGCACCCATCAGCGTCAGCTCGGTCGTTCCGGAGTTCGTGCGTCGAGGTGTCACGACTGAACTGACTTTGACGGGCAGCGGGCTCGAGCAGCTCGACTCGCTGGCGTTCAACGGCGCGCCCGTCGCGGTTGGCTCGTGGCAGGCGCTGTCGGGTGGCACCCGCGTCGTGCTGTCGACCAGCTTCGCCAGCGCTGGTTTGTACAACGTCACGGTCACCAAGGGCGGCAGCAGTTTCACGTTGCCGACCGCGTTCTTGGTGTCAGACCCGCTCGGCGTCACGTCGGTGCTGGCCGCCAGCGATGTCGGCGCTGCCAAGGTGGGTGACGGGGGCGACGTGCTGAACGTGATCGGTAGCGGGCTCGATGCCAGCGTCACTGCTCACTTCTTGCGCGACGACCTCGGCTTCACGGCTGATGCTTCCAACCGTGTGGAGGCCATCACCTACACCGCATCTGGAGTGTCGTTTGCCACGCCGGCCTGCGTGATTGGGCTCGACTACGCCGTCGCTTTCTTGAAGCCAATTACGGGCGAGAGCGCTCGTTTGGGCGGCTTGCGTTGCACCGACAACACGGCGCCGCGGCTGCTGCGTGTGACGGAGCCAGGCTACTCGACGGCGTTTGCGGCCTCCTACTCGGAGCCGATGCTAGCCAGCGGCTTCAAGGTGATGGCGACGCCGCTCGATTACTCGAACGCTGCGCCGAGCGACCTCAGCTCGTGGTTCACGCTGACCAACAGCGACAATGAGCTGACCGTCAGCCTGAGCGGCGGCCATCAGCTGACCAACAACCGCTCGTACGCCTTCGCCATCAACGGCGTGACCGATCTCTCCGGCCGCGTCGCCGTCGGGTTGCGTGGCGGTCCGAGCCTGACCAGTACGTTCAAGGCTACGGACACGCTGGCGCCGCGCGACGTGGCGATCACGTTGCCGGGAGGCGCCG